>DATNFD010000194.1:0-51540 GCA_035606555.1 Occallatibacter sp. | reverse complement strand
ATCGCAGCTTCGCCGCGCCATGGGTTTCTGGGATGTGCTGCTGTTCAACATTGCCGCCGTTCTTGGGCCGCGATGGATTGCCGCAGCCGGTCATAATGGCACATCCTCGATCAGCTTGTGGGTCATCGCCGCGGTCTTCTTTTTCGTTCCAGGGGCACTCGTCATTAACGAACTCTCCTCGCGCTTTCCCCAGGAAGGCGGACTGTATGCGTGGTCGAAGGAAGCGTTTGGCGATTTCCACGGCTTTGTAGCCGGCTGGACCTACTGGATCTACACCGTCTTCTATTTCCCCGGCCTGCTGCTGGCAAGTGCATCCATGGCCGCTTACATCATGGGTGGGCGTGGCGCCGCTCTCGCGCAGGACCGGCCTTTCCTGCTGACTGTCTCGCTCGGTCTTCTGCTAGTGGCCGTAGTACTCAACATCATTGGCTTGAACATCGGAAAGTGGCTGCAGAACGCCGGCGGTGTCGGGACGTACGTTCCGCTCGTCATTTTGGCCGTGGTCGCCTTGATTGTCGGACTCAGGAGTGGAAGCGCCACCCACTTTACGCTCAGGAACATGATGCCAAGCTGGAACTGGGATACCGTAAATTTCTGGTCCCAGATCGCATTCGCCTTCACCGGGCTTGAATTGGTTTCAGCAATGAGCGAAGAGGTCCGCGACCCACAACGCACGCTGCCGCGCGCAGTCTTCGGAGCCGGAACACTCATTGCACTGATGTACATCGTCGGCACGTTTGCGATTTTGACGTTGATGCCGGCTGCGAGTGTCGATCCGCAGAGCGGAGTCTTCAGCGCGATCACGATCGGGTCGATGGCCTTGCGAATCGGGTTCCTCGGCGTCCTCGCTGCCGTGCTCGTTACGTTCGGAAACGCGGGCGGCGTGGGCAGTACGGTTGCGGGGATCGCGCGCGTGCCATTCGTCGTCGGCATCGATCGATATCTGCCTGCTGCCTTCGGCAAAATTCATCCGAAATGGAAAACGCCGTATATCTCTATCCTGGTGCAGGCAATCACCTCAGGTCTGATCCTGCTTGTAAGCCAGATCAAGAGTCCCACAGTGATCGAGGCATACCAGTTCCTGATCGATGCTGCCATCATTCTCTATTTCATCCCGTTTCTTTACATGTTCGGAGCGGTTATCAGGCTGGCCTATCGCAATGACCGTAAGCAAAACCCTCATGCTGTATTGATTCCTGGGGGAACTGCGGGCACGTGGGTTTGCGGAGGGCTAGGCTTTGCGGTCGTGCTTCTCGGCATCATTGTTTCGGCTGTGCCGCCCGGTGAATCGGTGAACAAAGCCGGGTTCGAAATCAAGCTCATCGGCGGAACAGCAATTTCCATTCTTTTGGGTCTGATTCTTTACTGGCGTGGTGCTCGATCGAAATCTCCAGCGTGAATCGGGATTGGATGGGATCGAGTGACTGGGAGTGACCGTCTGGACGGACCTACCATCCAAGGTGCTATAGTCTGCGAGTTTGCGTGAGTCAGGAATGGCCGAAAGCCCCAAGCTTCAAAACGTGATCGATTCCAGTCTGGATTCGGATTCTCCCCGAGCAAAAACCAATCGGGCCGCGCTGGTCAAACTGCTACAAACCATCCGCGCGCAGGAGGAGGCGATCCGGCAGGGCGGAGGCGCAAAAGCTGCTGCTGCCCAGCACGCAAAGAAGCGTCTCACAGTTCGTGAACGCCTCGATCTGCTCCTCGACAAAGACAGGGAATTTCTCGAGTTTGGCCTGTGGGCTGCTCACGACATGTATGCCGAATATGGCGGCGCACCAGGAGCGGGCGTTGTGACGGGACTCGGACGCGTTTGCGGCCGGCTCTGCATGATTATCGCCAACGATGCCACCGTGAAGGCCGGCGCTTTCTTTCCCATGACGGCCAAAAAGGTGCTTCGGGCACAGAGCATCGCTCTTGAAAACCGCATTCCCACTCTTTATCTCGTCGATTCCGCAGGCGTCTTTCTCCCGCTTCAAGAGGATGTTTTCCCGGACACCGATGACTTCGGGCGGGTCTTTCGCAACAACGCGGTGATGAGTTCGTTGGGCATACCGCAGATCACTGCGATTATGGGAATGTGTGTAGCGGGCGGGGCCTATTTGCCAGTCATGACCGACACGGTCCTGATGACCGAAGGGTCCGGGCTGTTTCTTGCGGGTCCGTCCCTGGTGCAGGCGGCCATCGGTCAGAAAACGGATCCCGAAGAACTGGGCGGCGCCGCGATGCACGCTGAGATCTCGGGCACCGTGGACTTCAAAGAACCCGACGACCATCACTGCCTCGCGCGCATGCGATCGCTGGTCGACAAGCTTGGAACACGGTCGTCAGCAACTGCTTCTGCAGATCGATTTAGCCGTACTCCTTACGATTCCAAACACGATGCACCAAAGTACGCCGTCGAAGACGTGTATTCGATACTGAATCCTGCTCCCGGGGCGAGCAATGTCTATGACATGCGCGAGGTGATCTCGCGCATCGTCGATCGCAGCGAGTTTGACGCATACAAGCAGGAATTCGGCCGAACAGTCCTGTGCGGCTATGCGCGCATCGGCGGTTATGCCGTTGGGATTGTCGCTAACCAAAAGACAAATCAAAACCAGACCGTTGCAATGGGGCCGGCAGCAGGAGCCAAGCGAATCGAAGTGGGCGGCGTCATATATACCGAGGGTGCTCAGAAAGCTGCCCGCTTCATCATGGATTGCAATCAGAACCTGGTGCCGCTTGTTTTCTTGCACGACGTGAACGGCTTCATGGTCGGCAAAGACGCTGAGTGGTCGGGCATCATTCGTGCAGGCGCAAAGATGGTATCCGCGGTCAGTACGAGCGTGGTTCCGAAGATTGCTGTGATCATCGGCGGAAGTTTCGGAGCAGGGCACTATGCGATGTGCGGAAAGGCGTATGATCCGCGGTTTCTCTTCGCGTGGCCGACCGCTCGCTACGCCGTCATGAGTGGAGCATCCGCTGCAGGTACCCTCGCCGAGGTTCGCGCGAAACAGGTTGAACGCGGGGGCAAAGCCCTTTCCGAGTCGGATCGAGCGGCGATCTACGACGAAATCAAGTCAACCTATGACGCGCAGGCTGATCCTCGATATGGGGCAGCGCGTCTCTGGATCGACGCAATCATTGATCCGGCCAGAACTCGCGACGTGTTGATTACCGCCCTGGAAGCCTGTGCCTTGAATCCGGATGTCCCAAAGTTCAACCCCGGAGTTCTGCAGACATAACCAGCGGGCCATGATTTGACGTAGATACGCATCACGGCATCTTACCCAGTCAGCAACAGAGCTGGCGTCGATCCCCGGACGGACAGGAGAGCCAACATGAGCGTCGAGCTCGAAACAACTGAGAGCCTATATCCCTTCGTGCTAACTGAGGAGCAGGAGCAACTTCGTCGTGAGATTCGCGACTTTGCAGCACGCGAGATCGCTCCCAATGTGATGAAGTGGGATGAAGCGAGCGAATTTCCGCTGAACGTGGTCAAGAAGCTGGGTCAGATGGGCTTGCTCGGTGTGATCTTTCCGCCGGAGTACAACGGCTCAGGCCTTGGATATGTGGACTACGTGCTGGCGATCGAAGAATTGGCATCAGTCGACGGCTCAATCGGCATCATTGTTGCTGCGCACAACTCCCTCTGTACGAACCATATCTTTATCGCCGGCAACGATGCTCAGCGAAAGAAGTATGTCTCGAAGCTTGCTACCGGGGAATGGATCGGAGCCTGGGGACTGACCGAGCCGGGGGCAGGATCGGATGCCAGCAACTCGCGCACCACGGCCGTAAAAAAAGGCGATCGCTATATTCTGAACGGCAACAAGACCTTTATCACGAATGGTCACTATGCCGATGTCGCGGTCGTCATCGCATCGACGGATAAGACCAAGGGAACCCACGGCCTTTCCGCATTCGCTGTAGAGAAGGGAACAAAAGGCTTTCGTCCAGGCAAAAAGGAAAACAAACTTGGCCTGCGCGCCAGCGACACCAGCGAACTGATCTTCGAGGATTGTGAGATTCCCGAGGAGAACCTGGTGGGCGTCGAAGGCGAAGGATTCGTCGACGCCATGCGGGTTCTCGATGGTGGCCGCATCTCAATTGCCGCACTCGCGCTGGGAATTGGCCGCGGCGCATTGGACTCTGCCCTTCGCTATGTGAAAGAACGTCGGCAGTTCGGCAAGAGCATCGCCGAGTTTCAGGGAATCCAGTGGAAGCTGGCCGACATGGCAACTGAACTTGACGCCGCGCGACTCCTCACCCAGCGAGCAGCTGTGCTGAAAGACGCTGGTCGCAAAGTTACCCGCGAATCATCGATGGCCAAGCTGTTTGCCAGCGAAGTGGCAGTGCGGATCTGCGATGATGCCGTCCAGCTCTTTGGTGGCTATGGTTTCATCAAAGACTATCCTGCCGAGAAGTATTATCGTGATGTGAAGCTATGTACCATTGGCGAAGGGACCAGTGAAATTCAACGCATGGTCATTGCGCGAGAGATTCTGAAGGTGTATCCCTCTCGCGGATAAGTTACTTCAACTCGAACGAAATATTGAATGACAAACGCTGTCAAGATCATCGAATGCCCGCGTGACGCGTGGCAGGGCTTACCCAATCAAATCGCTCCAGATGTAAAAGCCGAGTACCTGCGCAGGCTGATCGATGCGGGATTCAAACATATCGACGCCGTAAGCTTCGTCTCGCCTGCTGCGGTACCGCAGTTGGCAGATTCAGAGCAGGTACTTTCGCAACTCGGGCCAACTTCGGCTGTCGAGATCATCGGAATTGTGGTGAACGAGAAAGGTGCGCAACGCGCGGTTCGCAATGATGCCGTCACCACACTCGGTTTTCCGTATTCGATTTCTCCCGAATTCCTTCGTCGTAACCAGCATCAGACACTTGAGCAGGCTCTCGATGTGTTACAGGCCGTCTACTCACTTGCCGAGGACGAAGGCAGGAGCGTGGTTGCATACGTATCAATGGCGTTCGGCAATCCCTACGGCGATCTATGGAACACTGATGAGGTGTTGCAAGCCTGTGATCTAATCGCCGAATGCGGAGTGACGCAGATCTCTCTTGCAGATACAGTTGGTCTGGCAACAACTAATCAAATCGGAGAAGTTCTCGCCGCGGTGATCGCCGAATACGGCGACCTTGAAATCGGCGCGCACTTGCACGCTCGCCGCGATCAGACTCCTGAGCGTGTGCGAACTGCCTACAACGCCGGATGCAGGCGTTTCGACTCGGCGATTGGAGGCCTTGGCGGCTGCCCGTTCGCCCAGGACGTGCTCGTTGGCAATCTCCCAACAGAAATGCTTGTGGAGGAATTGCTACGATGCGGAGCTGCAATGCCAGAGCTCAAGGGATTAGATCGGTTGATCGCGTCGAGCAATGAAATCTCGAGTCGCTTTGGGTCTCCCGTTCAGTGACGTTCAGCCGGTGTAACTGGAGGAAGCGTGAGCTATAACACAATTCTGATCGAGGACAATCCTCCAATCCGAACAGTTACCCTGAATCGTCCCGCGCGCCGGAATGCAATGACGCAGGAGATGCAGACTGAGCTGATCGAAGCATTGGAAAAGACCGCAGCAACGCAATGCCAAGTGCTCATCCTTGCTGGGGCAGGTGAGGCGTTTTGTTCGGGGCTGGATTTGTCTGAGTTGCAGTTAATGAAGAGTAAAACCACCGCCGCTCATCGAGCAGATGCGGAACGCATCGCACGGCTGTTTGTTGCGCTTCGTGAGCTGCCGGTACCCACAATCGCAGCAGTGCATGGGCCTGCGATCGCCGGTGGAACAGGCTTGGCGATGGTCTGTGACTTCACGCTGGCGACACCTGCATCCAAGTTTGGTTTCACCGAGGTTCGGATCGGCTTCATCCCGGCGCTAGTTTCTGCGTTCTTATCGTTGCAAGTCGGCGAAAAGCGCTGTCGCGATTTGCTTCTAAGCGGCAGACTTTTTGAGGCCGTAGAAGCCCATCAGATCGGCCTCGTGAATGAAGTGGTATCCCATAGCGAGCTGATGAGCCGCGCACAGAGTTTAGCTGAGACGTTGCTTGCGAACAGCCCTGCATCGCTGAGAGCAACCAAACAATTGCTGATCGACCAGAATCGAGCATGGCTGGATTCCGCAATTGCCATGGCGCTGGAGGCGAATGCGGCTTCGAGAGAAACTCCAGATTTCCGCGAAGGTGTTTCTGCTTTTCTCGAGAAGAGGAAACCGACGTGGCGACTTTAGTTGCAGACCGCCTAGCGGAATATAACCGGCGCGCCGGTTCGTTCCTGGACCTGCTCGGGCAAAACCTCGTCGGCTAGTTCGAAAATTTCAAAGCCCTGCTCCGTTACATCAAGCACACAGAGATCCGTGATCACGCGATGAACCACGCCACTTCCCGTCAGAGGCAACGTGCATTCTTGCAGCAACTTGTGACCTCCGTCGGGCGTTGTATGCTCCATTAGGGCGATCACGCGGCGCACACCTGAAACAAGATCCATCGCTCCTCCCATTCCCTTGACGCGTTTGCCGGGAATCATCCAATTCGCCAGATCTCCTCGCTCTGAAACCTGCATTGCTCCCAGAATCGCAAGATCAATATGGCCTCCACGGATCATCGCAAACGAGTCGGCGCTGGAAAACGTCGCTGCTCCAGGAACGAACGTTACCGTTTCTTTCCCGGCATTGATGAGATCGGCATCGACCTCGGATTCGCGCGGATAGGGTCCCATGCCGAGGAGCCCGTTCTCCGATTGGAGAGTTACCGTTACGCCTGAGGGAATGAAGTTGGCGACGAGCGTAGGAATACCGATGCCGAGGTTGACGTAGAAACCATCCTGCAACTCCTTCGCCGCGCGTGCAGCCATCTGGTTGCGTGTCCAAGGCATCAGTTCAGCCCTCTCTCGTAGTCTTCTTCTCAATCCGCTTAACGGGATTGGGCACGTGCACCAGGCGTTGCACGAAAATGCCTGGCGTGTGAATCTCGTCGGGATCGAGTTCGCCGGGCTCCACCAACTGCTCTACCTCAGCCACTGTGATCTTGCCGCATGTGGCGGCGTTGGGATTGAAGTTGCGCGCCGTTCGACGATAGATGAGATTTCCGTGCTTGTCCGCCTTCCACGCCTTTACAAGTGCGAGGTCTGCCCGGATTCCGCGCTCAAGAATATAAGTCTTCCCATCAAATTCCTTGTGCTCTTTGCCTTCCGCAATGATGGTGCCGATACCAGTACGCGTATAGAAGCCTGGGATTCCCGCTCCCCCTGCGCGCAGCCGTTCCGCAAGAGTTCCCTGTGGGCAGAACTCGACTTCGATCTCTCCCGCCAGAAACTGGCGCTCGAACTCGGCGTTCTCGCCCACATAGCTTGAGATCATCTTCTTGATCTGCCGCGTCGCCAGCAGAAGTCCGAGAGCCGCGCCGTCGACACCAGCGTTATTGCTGGCGATGGTCAGGTTGCGAACGCCTGCATCGCGCAGTGCCAGGATAAGTTCCTCCGGGACACCGCATAGACCAAAACCGCCGACAGCGAGGAGCATTCCGTCACGTACGATACCTTCCAGCGCGGCTTTCGGATTCGGGTAGAGCTTGTTCATGAGCAGAATTTGGAACATGCTGCAAAAATGATGCTCGGTTCCGTCGCCTGTTTTACATGAGCGGCCCTGCTGTCGCCAAGTCGCGCGGTTGCCAATGTTCATCGCAGAAGAATGATTTGCAGTGAGGGCATTTCAAGTGACCTCGATTCGGGTTCCACACCGAGTACAACGCCCTCATGTTGTCGGGCATCGAAATAGAGAGTATCTCCTAGAGTTCCAGGTAATTAACGATCGTTATAGAAAGCCCGAAAGATGCATAAGGTACTCACTTCCCGTTTCATTCCTCTGAAGGGCTCTTTCGCCCCAGTTGTAAGAGTTGCTGCCATCTTACTGGTCCTGCTCGCCGGCTCCGGCACATCGCACGCCTACTCCGTGCTTACCCATGAAGAGATCATCGATTTGCTGTGGAACGATCACTTACGGCCCATGATTCTGGCGCGCTATCCGGGATTGACGGACGACCAGATGCGCGAAGCGCATGCTTACGCGTACGGCGGAGCGGTCATCCAGGACATGGGTTACTATCCGTTCGGCAACAAAGAGTTCAGCGATCTCGTGCACTATGTGCGCAGCGGCGATTTTGTGCTGGAGCTCATCAAAGAGAGCCAGACCGCTGACGAATATGCCTTCGCGCTGGGTGCGCTCTCGCACTACGCGGCTGATGTCACGGGACATCCAGCAGTGAACGAGGCGGTCGCAATTACGTATCCGAAGCTACGGGCGAAGTTCGGACCGATCGTGCTGTATGCGCAGGACAAGACCGCACATATTCGTACTGAGTTCGGGTTCGACATGGCGCAGGTGGCGAAGGAGAGGTATGCGCCACAGCAGTATCACGACTTCATCGGCTTCGAAGTGTCAAAGGAACTGCTGGAGCGAGTCTTCCCCGTGATTTACGGCATGCAGCTTAAGGACGTAGTGCAGCACGAGGATCTGGCAATCGGCTCGTTCCGCTATTCGGTGAGCACGTTGATTCCCCACATGACGCAGGTGGCGCTGAAGACGCACAAAAAAGAGATCATGCGCGAGGTGCCGAACTTTCAGAAGAAGAAGTTCCTGTATCGGCTATCCCGCGCGGACTATGAGAAATCGTGGGGTAAGAACTACCAGCATGCTGGCTTCGGCACCCGGCTGCTCGCTCTGCTGCTAAAGATTATTCCGAAAGTTGGGCCCTTGAAGGCGCTGGATTTCAATGTTCCTACTCCGAAAACGGAGAGTATGTACTTCGCCAGCATCAACAAAACAGTCGATCACTACGGAGCGCTGCTGGGGAACGCCCAGAAGAAGTCTCTGCAATTGCCCGACAACGATCTCGACAGCGGTAAGCCGACTGCAGCAGGCGAGTACAGTCTTGCCGACGACACCTACGCAAAGATGCTCTCTCAACTCGCAGACAAGAAGTTCGACGCGACGTCTCCGGCACTGCAAAAGAACATCGTAGGGTTCTACTCGGATCCTGCTGCTTCGATCGAGGCGAAGAAGCATCCGGACAAGTGGCAGAAGGTAAAGACTGACCTGGACGCATTAAAGGGGTTCACTCCAGGCCCCGCGCAGCCTGCTTATCCAACGCCGCAGCCTGTCGCGTCGGCTCCTTCTGGCAGACGTTAGCCGATCTTCTGCGAAAATGGGAGAGGAATGCTCTCTCTGCAGAATGCCGGAAAGCGGTTCGGGGCTCGCGTGCTCTTTACCGAAGCGAACTGGCTGATCCGGAATAACGAAAAGACAGCGCTCGTCGGGGCGAACGGAACCGGCAAGTCCACGCTCATGAAGGTGTTGGCAGGTCTCGAGTCGCTTGATTACGGGATCATGCAGCAGACGCGCGGCATGAGTATCGGCTATCTCCCGCAGGAAGGATTGCGGCTCAGCGGACGAACCGTGTTCGAGGAATGCCTGAGCGTATTCGATGAGCTGCGCGCAATGGAGGGCGAGATTGAGCGCGCGGCAGCGCAAATGTCGGAGTTGGATCACGCCAGCGCCGAGTACGAGTCGGCTGCTGAGCGCTTCTCGATGCTGCAGGAGCGTTTTCATGCGTTGGATGGTTATGCGCTGGACGCGCAGGTTGGGACCGTTCTGACCGGACTTGGGTTCGGCAAGGAGGACTGGTCGCGGCAGGTTGACGAGTTTTCGGGCGGTTGGCAGATGCGGATCGCGCTGGCCAAGCTGTTGCTTGCCAAACCGAACCTGCTGCTGCTCGACGAACCGACGAATCACCTGGATCTAGAGACACGAAATTGGCTCGAGGGCTATCTGCACAGCTATCCATTTGGGTACATTCTCATCTCCCACGATCGCTACTTTCTCGATGTGACAATTGACCGCACCGTAGAGATCTGGAACAAGCGGCTGACGATCTTCCAGGGCAACTACACGAAGTACCTATCGCAGAAGGATGAACGGCGCGCACAGCTGCTTTCGGCATATAAGAATCAACGCGATCAGATCGAGCATCTCGAAGCGTTTATCACCCGGTTTCGCTATCAGGCGACGAAGGCGAAGCAGGTTCAATCGCGCATCAAGGAACTGGAGAAGATCGAGCGCATCGAGATCCCGGAAGAAGAACCGGTGATTCACTTCAAGTTTCCGCAGCCAGCGCCTTCTGGACGCATGGTCGTGGAGGCGGAAGGATTGGGGAAAAGCTACGGACCGAAGCGGGTTTTCAGCAATGCGCGGTTCAGTATCGAGCGCGGAGATCGGGTTGGGCTGGTTGGCGTGAACGGAGCGGGCAAGTCGACGCTGATCAAGCTGCTGACTGGTGTCGAACTGCCGACGGAAGGGACGATCAAACTCGGACACAACGTGGTGAGCGAGTACTTTGCGCAGGACCAGTACAAGGTGCTCGATCCAGAAGCGCGCATGCTGGATGACATCAGCAGAGCGGCGCTGAAGGTTCCAGAGTCGGAGTTGCGGTCGCTGCTGGGATGCTTCCTGTTCTCGGGCGATGATGTGTTCAAGCGATTGGGCGTCCTTTCGGGGGGCGAGCGGAACCGGTTTGCGCTGGCGCGCATTCTGGTGTCGCCTTCGAATTTTCTGCTGCTGGATGAGCCGACAAATCACCTGGATATGCGTGCGAAGGACGTGCTTCTCGATGCGATCGCAGCGTTTTCGGGGACGGTAGTTTTTGTGTCGCATGATCGGTACTTCATCGATCGCCTGGCGACCCGTGTGATCGAAGTTGAGAGCGGAGTCATCACCACCTACGAAGGCAACTACGAAGACTATTTGAGAAAGAAGGAGGAAATCGCGGCCCGCATGGCCGGCGAAGCTCCTTCTTCAAACGAGGAGTTCTCCCAGGTCTCAAAATCAAGACCTGGGCTACCCGGTTTATTAGGAGACGAGGCTGGAGCGCCGGCGGCGAACGGGGCCACCATCGTGATCGAGGGTGGGGTGGACGGAGCCGCGAACAACAGGCCGCGGCGGTTGAATCCGATCAAGCAGAAGCAGATGGAGGATCGGTGCACGTTCCTGGAAGAGGAGATTCCCCGGATGGAGGCATCGATAGCGCATACGGAGGAGCAGTTGGGCGTGTTCGTCTCGGCGGCGGAGACGCATCGGCTGACGGAACTGGCGGCGGCTCTGCGGGAGCAACTGGGGCAACTCACGGAGGAGTGGGAAGAGCTGATGCTGCAGCTTGAGGGCGCATAGCAGGCTTTAGTGACCGCTAAAGGTCAGAACCATGACCCCCCTCCCCCCTCCCATCATTTATTTTCAGCATCTTACGGCAATCCCCGATTCCAACAATTTGAATTTAAAAGAGTTACGGATTAAATTTCCTCTTTTCATGTATTTGCGTTTGCTTACGGCCGATTTTGATTAAGTGGACACTTCAGCCGACATGGCCGGCCCGGGTTGAAGGATCTCGCCCGATCGGGATCTCGATCTGATTCTGCCTGAACCGGTGAAACAATCTGCAAAGTCTTCCGCAGCCTTCTTCTTCTGTTTCCAACGGTTTCAAGGTCCGGCAGCCGGAGCAGCCTTGACGAGTGGAGGGGCCTGATCTCGGCTGTAGTCCGGCATGAGCGAGTAGGATGGGCCAATGCGGTTTTTCTGTCTTTCGGCTCTGCTGGTGATTGGTTTCTCATGCTCTGCCGCACAGAGTTTCAAAGATGCGCCCGCGCTCGACAGCGATCATGATGGACTGACGGATACGATTGAGCAGTCTTTGCTGGAGCAGTTCCGGCCGCAGTTCATGATTAGCAGCAGAGACTGCGCGAAAAAGCCGGCCGAGTTCACGCCGTTTCTCGAGAAGCCCGTGGCGGGATCTGAGAGCGGAGCGATCTACGGGCAGGCGTTCCCTTCGACCGATCTTGCCGGCGAAGTTGAACTGCACTACTACGATTTGTGGAGCCGGGATTGCGGCGAAGCGGGTCACGATCTGGATGCGGAGCATGTTTCGGTGCTTGTTGGCCGCAACAGCTCCGGTGAGTGGGAGGCGCGCTACTGGTATGCCGCGGCGCACGAGGACACGGTGTGCGATGCGAGCCAGCTTGCGCGAGCAAAAGCTCTGGAAGGTGAATCGCATGGACCGAAGATCTGGGTTTCCGCGGGCAAGCACGCTGCATTTCTGAGCAAGGCTATGTGCAAGCACGGTTGCGGTGCGGATGAGTGCGAGGGTGCCGAGCCGCTTGAGTCTGTCGGTGTGGTCAACGTGGGCGAGGTTGCGACGCCAATGAATGGTGCGACCTGGGCTGCATCGCCGCAGTGGCCGTTGCGGCAGAAGATGAGCCGGAGCGACTTTGGTGGAGCGCTCACAGCGAGGGTCGACGCGCTTCCAGCCGATGAGATCGCGTTGGCGAATCCGGGGAAAAGGCCGGCTCAGGCTGTGATTCTCGGTGGCGGTGCGGCATTGGGCGGTGCGGCGACGGGATTCCGCGCAACGGATTCAGCGCTGACGGTTGCGGACACGCACACGTCGGGAGCTTTGGACACAGCACAGCGGAAGACCGGGAATGCGCTGGTGAGGTCGTATCGGGGAGTCAAGAAGGCGCTGAGGGCTGCTACGGTAAACAAGGATTCCGATGCGGCGAAGTGACGGAGTTCTAGTGTTGCTGCGCCGGGATGCTTCCCGGTTTTGTGCCATCAATTGGTGGAGTGCTTCCGTATAGCCGGAATTCCGACATTACTTAGCCCAAGCCCGTTGCTCGTATCTATCTCTGCTCCCGTTAGGAAGCCGCTCTCAGTGAGTGAATTGGCGATTACGCTTTCATTGAACCGTCGCGATCGTCGGAATGAACCTCGGATATGGGGATCGATCCTGGGAAATAGCGGCGACCTGTCTACTTCTATCTAGCTCACGAGCAACCGAGCTCACTCTCAAGATCGGCTCTGAGCATTAGGGTGCTGCACTTGCCGGACCTTGGTAGATGTGCGAGCTTAGGTAAATCGTCATAATGCGTCGATCAGAGGGGCAATGAGTCGAGTTTCAAGCGTTTTATGCGTGGGAGCCATCTGGGCCTTCCTCTTTGCATCCGCGCCATTGGCTGAATCCCAGATTCTCCAAATCGGCGAGATGAACACGCGGCAGATCGAGGCGCTCAACAAGCAAAAGACCGTGGCGCTTATTCCTGGCGGAATCCTCGAAGAACACGGCCCGTATTTGCCGTCGTTCACGGACGGCTACATGACCCAGGCGTTCACCGATGCATTGGCAAAGGCAATCGTGTTGCAACCAGGATGGACCGTTGTTGTATTCCCGCAGATTCCGCTCGGCAGTGACCCGGCAAATACGCTCGGAGAACTAGCCGTGTTCCCGGGCAGCTATCCCGTTCGCACTGCGACGGTCCGTCAGGTATTTATGGATCTCGGAAATGCCTTAGGGGCCCAGGGCTTTCGGTGGGTGTTCTTAATTCACAATCATGGCGCCCCGACAAACCTCAAAGCCCTCGACGACGCATCCGACTACTTCCACGACTCCTACGGCGGAACGATGGTGAACCTATTCGGATTAGCGCCCGTCGCCGACTGTTGTGGAGTTGAAGCAAAATTCCTTTCTCCCGCGGCACTCAATGAAGAAGGACTAACGATCCACTCCGGAGCGGACGAAACCAGCGTACTCGACTTCCTGAAGCCGAATCTGCTGGCTCCCGATTATCGCCGCGCAGTTTCGTGGACGTCGCAAAGCATTCCCGAGCTGGTCAAAAATGCCAGAACAAAAGGTTGGCCTGGCTATTTTGGCGCACCGCGCCTCGCCGACGCTTCGTTAGGTGCTCAGATCTTCGACAAGAAATCCGCGAAAGCGAACGAAACCGCTTTGGCTATTTTGAATGGCGCCGATCCAGTGAAGATACCGCGCTACTCAGACAGGATGCTGTCCGTCGTTCAGCGTTTCAAACCGGATATGCTGGCGGAGGACCAGAAGATGGCAAAGCGTGAAGAGGATTGGTTGAAAGCGCATGTGCGGGAGTGAAAAGGGGCGCTTATGCAAGCATCTGAAGAAGAAGCAACCAGATGATCATCACCGAGAGAAGCTATAGGGCGACTCGAAATACAAGCCCGCCTGTATTCAGCAATCATTGCTTTTGAGCCCCGACTGTTGACTCGAAACCTTACCGCTCACCGAGGGGGCGGGTCAGTTTACGACTCGGCCTGAAATCGCTATTCAACCTTTGCGCGACTTGCCACAGATCCATGGTCGTCTCAAGTACTTATCCTCCGCTTCAAGAACCCTTAGCCATTTCGGCACGGCTGAGGCGTTCAAAACCACGTTTGAGGTATTCCCCAGGGTTGGCCCCGACAACTCGCTTGAAGGCCTTACTGAACGAAGCGTCGGACTCATAGCCCACCGACCGGGCAATGTCGATGAGCTTTTTGTCGCGCTGTTCAAGTAACTGCATCGCCTTCTGCATCCGCCATTCGGTTATGTATTCCAGCGGTGTTTGTCCGAGTAGCTCTTTGAAACGTGCTGCGAATGCAGAGCGAGACATGCCCGCCGATTCGGCCAGGGATTCGACCGTCCACGGTGCATCCACTTTGTCGTGAAGGGCACTCAGGGCGGTGCCCAACTGAGGATCGAAGACTGCGCGGAGCCATCCCTTGTTGCGAGACGGTTCCGACGCGATATGCGCCCGCAACAACTGGATCACCAGTATCTCGGCTAGCCGAGTCGCGACAACTTCAGATCCGGGCACCTGTTCTGCCATCTCCGACGCCAGCGCCTGCACGGTGTTGTGAAGCGCCAGCGTGCGTGCCTGATCGGCCTTCATCAAAATAAAGTTCGGCAAGAGCTGAGTGAGGGGCTTCAGGCTGGCCTCATCGAAACTCAACGACCCGCAAACAATAGTGGTGGGTACGCCGCCGCCGCCACAAAGAGCGACATTGCCGTTAGCCCTGGCCCCAATCTCGCGAAAGGTCCACTTCGGACGCGTTCGCGGGCTGTCGCGCAGAACAATCGAAGTCCCCCGCGCCAGCAAGAAGCAATCACCACCGATGAGCGGAATCGGTTCCTCGATCCCTTCCACACTCAGCCAACAGTTTCCCCGCGAAAGCATAGCGAAGTGCGCCAAGTCTGCCGGCGGCATCGTTTTGCCGGAGAGCCTGCCGTGTACTTTGACCTCGTTCTCTTGTCTCAGGCCCCAAGGCGCCGTCGCTTCCAGCCTGTGAAGACCGAACGCGGTGACGTGCATCGTTCTGAAGATGTCTGTAATCGGGTCCACGTTTGCCTCTATTTATGGACGAATAGACAAAAAGAATGGACTTTTAAGCAGTTCCCGTCCACCGCCAAAGAATCTACTCTACTGTACCGAATACGGAGGGAGTCGTCATGGGAAAGCTTGAAGGAAAAGTTGCAGTAATCACAGGCGGAAACAGCGGGATTGGGTTAGCCACAGCCAAGCGTTTCGTTGAAGAAGGCGCGCACGTTGTAATCAGCGGTCGACGCGAGAAAGAGCTGAAAGAGGCCGCAGCCTTTATCGGGAGAAATGTTACGACGGTCACGGGCGACGTAACGCGCCTGCAGGATTTGGACCGGCTCTATGCAGTCTTGAAAGAGAAACACGGTCGCATCGACGTACTTTTTGTAAATGCCGGCTGGGGTGAAGTCGCGCCGCTGGAAGCGGCTACCGAAGCTCATTTCGACAAGACCTTCGACCTGAACGTGAAGGGACTGTTTTTTACGGCGCAAAAGGCCCTCCCCTTATTCAAAGATGGAGGGTCGATCATCCTGAACTCTTCAGTCGCGAACGTAATGGGAGTGCCGGCGTTTACCGTCTACGCCGCGAGCAAGGCGGCTGTGCGCAGCTTCGCGCGCGGCTGGACCATGGAGCTGAAAGACCGCAAAATCCGCGTGAATACGGTAAGCCCCGGACCAATCGACACTCCAGCACTTGAGAATGCAGGCCTCACTCCTGAGCAAGCCCAGCAAGCGGCCGACCAGTTCGTCTCGCAGGTTCCACTTGGTCGCAGAGGTAAACCCGACGAAATTGCGGCCGCCGTCGTGTTCCTCGCCTCCGATGAAAGTTCTTTTGTCACCGGTGTGGATCTCGCCGTCGATGGAGGCATGGCACAGGTCTGACGTCGGCGCGGTTCCGGAGCTGGCCCCCCAGCTCGGTCATCACTCGGACCACGCTTCTCAAACTCGAGTTCAAACACCAGATCGGAGAACATTATGAGCTATGCAATTGTAGGATTCGGAAAGATCGGCCAGGCACTCGCCCACGCCTTCGCCCGTAACAACATCAAGGTGATCGTCGCGAGCCGCCGGCCGCCCGAGGCGTTGACGCATCAGGCTCGGGCGATTGGCCCCACGGTTGTCGCCAAGTCGCTGCGGGATGCGCTCGAGGCCGACACGATCATCCTGGCAATTCCATTCGGAGAACATCGTGAGGTTGCGAAGGCGCTGCCAAGTTGGAAGGGCAAGACGGTCATTGACGCAATGAATTCGTTTCCGTTGCCGCCTGAGGAACTGGACGGTCTCCCGTCCTCCACTTTCATTGCGAAGTCCTTCACCGGCGCTAAGGTCGTGAAAGGTTTTAACCACCTGGGTGCGGCTACCTTGGCTACCGATCCGGTTGTTGAGGGAGGCCATCGCGTCATCTTTTTGTCGAGCGATGATGAGGACGCGATCGCTCCAGTCGTTGACCTGGCGAAGAGACTTGGATTCGCCCCCCTCACTCTCGGAAAGCTTAACGAGGGCGGCTTGCTGGTGCACGCGCGGGGCCGCGTCTGGGGACCACTCATCTTCCAGGACCTGTTCAAGAAGCAGCAATAGTTCCTCGACCGCGCGATTTAGCGGGTGCGATACTTCACAAAACGTCCGACTATATCGGACACGCTCTAATGCAAGGGAGAAGGAGAGATTTCGATGAGCATCGAAAAGAACGTCCAGACTGTGAAGAACTTTCTTGCGGCACTCGGCCACCGCGATAAGCAGGCTCTGCTGTCGTTGGTTGCCGAAGATGTTGAGTGGATCATTCCGGGCGAGGACTGGCCACTGGCCGGCACGTACCCCGGCTATGCGGGGCTGGAGGGGCTACTTCAGAAAGCCAATGAGACGGTGGAGACTTCATTCCCTCAGCCTCCCGAGTTCATAGCGCAGGGAGATCGTGTCTGGTCGTCGGCTTCCCTACTGGAAAAATCAAAGCTACGAACAAAATCGTTCGAGGATCACTGGATCTTCGACATCACAGTTCGAAATGGCAAATTGACGTACGTTCGGGAATATGTCGATACACAAGCATTGGCACGGGGCTCCGAGTCAGATGCAAACCGCAATCACTGACCTACCGAGAGCGCTGCTGTAGGCGTGACTTAACTTCGCGCAGCCGGTAGATCTTTGTTCATGCAATAGGTGGGTGAATGCACAATCGCTGAGGCACTCATCGAGTCTGGGATATGTATCGAGATGTTGGCTTCCCGGTCGCTCACTCTAAGCCGCAATCGCCGGCTGACCGGAAGTGGGCAAATCCTGCAGGGTTGAATCGTGGGGCATCTTTGTGGCATCTCGGCGTCACTAAAGTCGCCGAATCACCGCTGGTCGAGAAGCTAGGCAGAATAAGAACGCACAAACGCTTCAGCGCAGAGACGGGCCGGTGTGAGCTGCAATTATGATGGACCCTATTGAGGAGAGCTGCACTGGGACACTCGAGACGAACATTTCTTCTGAACGGGGCGGCTTTTGGAATCGCCGCGACCCAACAAACACGCTTAATTGCCGCGGCCGGGAAGACGGCTTTCGCTTATGTAGGTACGTACACTTTGCCCGTTGATGGTTCGGGGAATGGAAAGGGCATCTACCTCTACGAAGTGGATTCCCTCTCCGGCGAACTGAAACTGGTGAAGCTCGCTGCGGAGACGCCGAGCCCTTCGTGGCTCAGCCTTCATCCATCGGGCAAGTACCTGTACGCAGTAAACGAGATTGCGACGTACGAGGGGAACAGCGGTTCGGTCACCGCATTTGCGATTGATCAACAGACGCGCGAATTACGGCCGTTGAATACGGTAAATTCGGGCGGTGCCGGCCCGGCACACATGAGCGTGGACGCCAGCGGCAAGTTCGCTTTTGTGGCCAACTATATTGGCGGCAGCATCGCGGTGTTGCCCATTCTCGAAGATGGGCGGCTGGGTTCCGCATGTTTTGCGCACAAGGACGCAGAGTCGCTGGGACCGAAGCACGCATCGAGCGCACCTCCCGGAAGCTTCGCCATCAGCGGGCACGATGCGCCGCATGCGCACATGATCCATGCTGATCCACAGAATCGTTTCGTGCTGCATGTCGATCTTGGGCAGGACCGGATCTACGTTCACAGGTTCGACAGCGCGAACGGGCAGCTGATGCCGGCTGCAACACCATTTGTGACGCTTCCACCGGGCGATGGCCCGAGACACTTCGCGTTCCATCCGAATGGGCGATGGTTCTACTCGATCCAGGAAGAGGCGTCGACGATGGCCTTCTTCCGATATAACGCGGAGAGCGGCGCGCTTACTCACGAGCAGGCGCTATCGACTTTACCGGCCGGATATCAGGGAACGAATTTCTGTTCCGAGATCGTGATTGCAGCGAATGGCCGGTTTCTTTACGGGGCGAATCGGCTGCACGATTCGATTGCCACGTTCGCCATAGGGAGTGACGGGATGCTGCGGCATGTCGATGACACGCAGATTGAAGGCGACTACACGCGCCACATCGCGCTGGCGCCGGACGGCCGGTTTTTGTATGCCTGCAACCAGCGCAGCGACGTGATTACGACGTTCCGGGTGGATGAAAAGAGCGGACGGCTGACGTTCACTGGAAAGTACGAGGGAGTTGGCAGCCCGCCGTGCATGGTTTTTGCGGCTGAGTTCGGCTTATGAGGCTGCCTGGATCTCCTGATAGTGACGCTTTCGCAGAGGCAGGATCCCAAAGCCGAGGAAGATGGAACCCAGTACGAGGTGAAAGACGTGGTCCCCGGTGTGCAGGAGCATGGGACCCGCTTGCCAGGCTCTGCTCATTGCGGAATCGCCCAGTGTCAGCCCCAGTATCGCGAGCGACAAGTAGAACAGCCCCGACCCGATGCAGAAGAGCTTTGCTGTTCTGGCTGAGAGGAAGCTCGCTCCGAGCGCCAACGCGCCCCAAATCATATGCATCAAGTTGTGATAGCGGTCAGAGTGGAGATGGCTCAGCAACACAACAGCGCCCATGAGTACGAAGATCGCGCCGAAAAATCGCAGGACCATCTTTGAGTTTTCGGTTCCGTGCTTGCGAGTTCGGTAGTTCTGGACGGTCGCGACCAGGCCGGCCGCGTCTGTAAGAAGCAGCAGAATAATCATCCCGAGCGTGCCAACGAAAATACCCGGAGCGAAGTGCCCTATGCCGCCCGGGTGACTGAGGCGCTCCATCTGCTTCGGAAACCTCGCGAACCATCCGTAGGTGACGAGGAGTGCGAGAAGGGATCCCAGCAGCGGGGTCCACCACCAGCGGACCCCGTAGATGACGATGGCGGCAACGGCTATGAAAAAGACCGGGCCAGGAGGAAACTTCGGATACGACGGATCACCGGATAACCACTGGATCCAGATTGCAACCGCGCACCCGACAAGCCCTACGGCAGTTAGCTTTGTGGCAAACAACGAATGGGGAAGATTCGTCTTCATAGATGCACCTTGTTTCCTAGTCAAAGAGAAATTTATTAGTGGCTGCCGATGCGGTCGGCGAGGCGATCGAGATGGGAGCTCAGACGCTTCAGGAGATCGTCGGCTTTGGTGCGCTGTGCGGGAGTGAGAACCTGGGCGTAGACCTTGCCCCTGACCTTTTCTTTTTCTGCTAATAGCTTCGCGAGCGTCGCGCCTTCACGCGTGGTGATGTCCTGGAGCTTGGCGTCATCCGCGGTGCCGTTCTGGAGTGTCAGAGCATTCAGCTCTTTTTGCTCCGACGCTAATTTGTGGACGAGTTCCGACACGTTAGGCCGCTCCCCTTCCCATATCGTCTTGATCTGGGACTTCTGGTTGTCGGTCAGGTCCAGCTCGCGGGCGACAAAGCCCATCGGGCCGTGGTGGAACCAGAAGTGTCCGTGAGGTCCGGCCCACCTTTGGGTCTGCGTCCATGCGACGGTAATTCCGGCGACAAGCAACGCGCAGCCGAGTGTTATCCAAATAGTTTTTCGCGCCATAAGAGCACCTCTCTACTCCGATTCGAGCATTGGAGCGGAGACGGTGCGATCAAGAATGGTTAAGAGAGGTAAAGATTTGTAAAGGCGAGGGGCGGCCTCTCGTTCCGGCGGCAATGGCATTGGTGAGACGGCGGTCATTGCGGGTCGTGGATAATTGAGACACGATGGCCCTATTGTGGAGTCCGGATAGCTGGTCGCAGAGGCTGGCAGAACTTGAGGCGCGCACTGGTGAGCTGAAGGAGGCTCCGCTGCGCCGGGATGTGCGGTCGCTGGGGACCCTGCTGGGCGAGGTGCTTCGCGAGCAGGCGGGCGAGGATCTCTTTGCCCATGTCGAGGCGCTACGGCAGGGGACGATCCGACGGCGGGATTCCGAGGCACGCGGCAACGACGAAGAAGCCGAGCGTCATGGCGCCAAGGCGCTGGAACTGGTGCATTCGCTGCCGGCCGAGCGGGCGATTCTGCTGAGCCGGGCGTTTGCGTTCTACTTCGAGCTGATCAATCTGGCGGAGACGAACCACCGCAAGCGGCGGCGCATTGCTCTACAGCTGAGCGGCGATACAGAAAAACAGCGGGGATCGCTGGCCGGGACGCTTTGCGAAATGCGACGCGTGGGCATCACGGCAGAAGAGGCGATGCAGTGGATTCGGCGCATCCTGATTGTGCCGGTTTTCACGGCGCATCCGACGGAAGTGGCGCGGCGCACCGTGATGACGAAGCGGCGGCGGATCGGAGAGTTTCTGGCGAGGCTTGATCGAATCCCCGTGCCGGAACTGGAACTGGCGCGGCTTGAGGATGCAATCCGAGCGGAGATCACCAGCCTGTGGCAGACGGATGAGGTGAGGTCGCGAAGGCCGACGGTATACGACGAAGTAAAGATGGGACTCGACTACTACGATGTCTCGATCTTTGCGACATTGCCGGGGCTCTACCGCGAGATCGCGGAGGCGCTGCGGGCGTCGTATGGATTGGAGATCGAGCCGCACGAACTTCCGCTGGTGCTGCGGTTCGGGTCGTGGATCGGCGGGGACCGCGATGGGAACCCGTTCGTTACGCCAGAGGTGACGCGCGATGCGATTCAACTGGCGCGCGGGCATCTGCTGCTCTACTACCAGTCACGGCTGGACGAGATTATCGATCTGCTGACGACGAGCGCGCAGCAGAAGCCAGTGAGCAAACAGTTGCGCGAGCGGCTGGATGCGTACGTGGCGCTGGTGCATACGCCGGAGGCTCAGGTCTTTGGCGCGCAATATGAGTTCGAGTACTACCGGCGATTCATTATCTGCGTGAAAGCGCGGATCCAGCGGACGCTGGAACTCACGGGAAAGCATGGCTCGACGATGCTGCCGGTTATGCCATACACGTTGACGCAGGGACAGCAGAAGCTGGCGCAGGTATTGCCTGAGTACTGCTCGGTAGACAAGTTTATCGAGGACCTGGAGGTGCTGCGATCATCGCTGACGGCGAATGCAGGCGAGCGGATTGCAGAGACGCTGATCGATCCCTTGATCCTGCAGGTGCGGACGTTCGGACTGCATTTGCATACACTGGATATCCGGCAACATGCGCGGGTTCATGCGGCGGCGCTGCAGGAGGCGATCAGCGATACGATCGCGCCGGTGCTGCCGGCGGAGATGTCGGCGGAGACGACGTCGGTGCTGGAGACCTTCCGGGTTGTGGCCGAGATGAAGGAGGGCTGCTCGCCTGAGGTCATCCGGCAGTATGTGATCAGCGGGGCTTCCAGTGTTGAAGACGTGCTGGCGGTGGTGCGGTTGGCGCGACTGGGCGGAGTCACCGTAGAGGGATCGAAACGCGACCCCGGATTGATGCCGGTGCCGCTGTTCGAGTCGATTGAGGATTTGCGGCAGGCCCAGGAAGTTTGCCGAGAGCTGTGGAGCAGGCCGGACTACAAGAAGCTGCTGGCTTCATGGGGTAACTGGCAGGAAGTGATGCTGGGGTATTCCGATTCGAACAAGGACGGCGGAATGCTGACCAGCACGTGGGAGATCTTCCGCGCGCACCGCGGACTGCACGAGGTTGCAAGAGAATGCGGGGTGAAACTGCGGCTGTTCCATGGGCGGGGCGGAACAGTGGGGCGCGGCGGAGGCCCGACACATCGCGCCATCTTTGCGCAGCCGATGGATGCGTTCGAAGGGCAGCTGCGCATTACGGAACAGGGCGAGGTTCTGAATTTCAAGTACGCGGACGAGGTGCTGGCGGAGCGGAACCTTGAGCTGATGATTGCGGCGTCGCTGGATGCGCTGGCGCGGCCCAATGCGCGCGATCCGAAGGGGCACTTCACGGGCGTGCTGATGCCGGAGTGGGAAGCGGCGCTCGATCAACTCTCGGAGATTTCGTTCGGGTTTTATCGCAAGTACGTGCTCGAGAATCCGGATGTGGTGACGTACTTCGAGCAGTCGACACCGGTGGGCGAGCTGGAGCACGCGAAGATCGGATCGCGGCCGGCGCGGCGCAACAAGTCGCCAAAGCTGTCTGATCTGCGGGCGATTCCGTTGGTGTTTGGCTGGACGCAGTCGCGGCTGATGGTGCCGGCGTGGTTCGGCGTGGGCTATGCGATTGAGGAGTTCACGAAGAAGAAGGGCGCGGTCGATCTGCTGCGGGTGATGGCGCGGGAGTTTCCGCTGTTCATCGACCTGCTGCGCAATGTGGAGATGGCTCTGGGCAAGGTTGATTTGTCGACGGCGCGGCTGTACTCGGAGCTGGTGGGAGATGCGAAGCTGCGCGAGCGCATATATGACATGTTCGAAGCGGAGTTCCATCGGACAGTGAAGGCTGTGCTCGCGGTTACTAATCAGAAAGAGCTGCTGGAGACGAATAGCGTTCTGGCCCACTCGATCAAGCTGCGCAATCCCTATGTGGATCCGATGCACCTGATCCAGGTGGACATGCTGCGCAGAAAGCGCGCCGGCGAGGACACGCCGGATGTGAATCGCGCGATTGCAGCAACAATCAGCGGGATTTCGGCGGGGCTGCGGAATACGGGGTGAGAGGCAGTGTTCAGTGGGCATCCGGCCCCACTCATCGCGAAAAGCTGCGATGAATGGGGCACGGAGCCGGATGCTTGGGCCACAGACCCGGAATCGATAGCGGTCTATTTGAAGATGGCGTTGGTTCGGGCCAATTCATCTCGATGGCCATTGCTATCGGTAGCGGAACCGAACGCCTGAATCGCGAGGGGATGGTCTTTGCCGGAGGCGAGGATACCCGCGCGGATGGTATCAAGGTCTTCGGGGCTGTTAGCAATCATCACAATTGAGAACTCGCCGGGCGCTTCCGTGTGTACGGCAAGGGTATCGATTTCGTATTCGATGAGGTGACCATCAGCGAGCAGCTTCTCGAGCATCGGCACGATCAGGCGCTGGCAGAGGTTGTCGAGGTCGTCGTTGGATGCGGTCTCCTTGAGCTTGTAATCGGAGGCGTAGGTGTAGGCGCCCTTTTTCGAGCCAGGCTTCCAGTTGTAATAACGGCTGACCCACAGGTGGTCCCAGTGCCTGGCGCTATTGAGTGCGGTGGAGTGGGGGTCAGTGGCTGCGCGAGCCTGTTCGAGAACTTTCACGATGCCGGCCATCGACATCGATGACCACCAGGTGTCGTTGGTTGCGCCATCGACCGTGTGAACAAGCGTTGTGTCGTCACCATAGGCGACGAGCGTTCCATCATCCAGGGCTTTCTGCAGGACTGCGCTGACCGGAGCGGCCATCTTGTCCACGTCGCCCCAGTTGGCTCGAGCGACCTGCCAGTTGGCAACGTAGGAATACATGGGCGGTTTGGGTTTGATCTCCTGCGCCTGTGCGAGGGCGGGCGTGGCGCATAGAGTGAGGGCAGCGAGACCGTAAAGTCCCACCAAAACGGATCTCAGATTTCGTGTCATTTTTCGTTCCTCCAGTTTCGGTTCAGTTCGGTGCTGGGGATCTGCGAGCAGTTCATGGGTGCAAACAGGCCTGATCAAGGGCGCAAAGGATGGCTGATCGGAAGCCACGGGGATCCGCTTCGACAGGTCCTGATTTCTAGAGCTTTGGTTGTGCGGAAGTGTACAACGCCGATTGCGGAAGGAGAATGGAAAAATTTTGTATTTTGCGAGTTGCTTACGACAGGACTAAATCATTCTCCAATGCAATCTCAGGTTCTCTCGCCCATTTCGTTCGGCAGACGTGGAAGCGAATCTAACCTTCAACCTTTCGGCGCAGGACATGCCATCGGAAACGCACAATTGTACCGCCATTCGCGAGTCTCGGAGACGCTGGGGGTCACTGCCGGCCAATCACCGGCGACTGTCACTTTGAAGCCAAGAAGTTAAAGCTCGCCTTTGATGGTTTGACAATGAGGCGTTGCTCGCTGCGGGTCTAAGATTCGGGACGGCTCAAGATCCCATGCTGATATACGCAGACACCAAGTCGTATTCGGGTATTCAAGCTCGATGTCCTAGATGTATGATTACGCGGTTTCCACAACGGAAATCATGGTTCAATCCCGCCCCGTCCAGTGGCCCTGAGCGGCAGGATCGGAGGAAGCTACGAAAGCACGCGTTACCAGTCTTGTGCTGCAAACCGCTCTTTTCTTACTCGTGTGCGGGGCTGCCCGGCCGTTGTATGCATATCCGTGGGTGAATCTTGATGTTTGTAACAAAGGGACCGTTCCTGTCCTGGCGGTAACGGCAATGAAAAATGCGGACCTGGCCCGCGGCTTGGGAAAGTATTACTGGGCGATCCGTTCCACCGTCATCGCGTCTGGCAAATGCACGACGGTCTATTCAGACATGTATGGCTACGCGGCCTACCTTGGATTTGGTTTTCAGGATGCGAAGGGCCAGTGGGGTTCTGGCAAAGTCACCAAGGTGCCCGATCTCGGCAAGTATGTTCAGTGGTTCCAAGAGTGGCCGATCCTGTCGAGCGGCAAGGGGACGGTGGATGTTTGTGCGCCGTGGGTCAATACGGTATATCGCATCAATGATGATCCAAAAACCGAATGCGCGACGATGCATCTGACTCCATCGGACGGCGCTCAGGAAATCAACGGCCTGTTCCTTCCGATCACTTCCGCTCTGTACTTCGAGGATCAGGACAGTCGCACGTGCCCTGTGTTTCCGGGGCAGACATCAAATTGCAATCGCAATTACTACCTGAATATCTCGCCGAGCGGCGCAGGTCGGGAGCTGCATGCGGTAGAAGGAATCGGAGGCGGGGAAGACGCCGATCCTCCCGTGACCGATGCACAGGTGTACAAGGCGCTAGATAACATGCTCGCCAAGGCCGATGAAGTCCAGAAGAAGCAACGTGCGCAAGCCGCAGCCGCCGCTGAGGCTGAACGCCAAAGGCAAGCGTATGCCGCCTCGCCGGAAGGGCGTCTGCAGCATGCCCGAGAACAGCAGGCTGCCAGAGAGCAGAAACAGAAACAGATCCTTGCCGCGGACGCAGCCGGCAACCCCAATGTCAAGGTTGAGGCGCAAATGATCCGGCGCGAGGAAGAGGACAACCGCCAGCGATGGGCCGGAACGCGCCAGTCACCCGCCGCCTACGATCCTCATTGGATGGGGCAGAATGTCACGATTGTCGGCACCGTGTCGCGCGTGGAAGTTGACCCCAATGGCTCGCCCCAATGGGTGACCATCTACTTCAAAGAATCACCCAACTCCACTTTCGTCGTGTGCTCCCCATACCCCGATCTTTTCCAGGAGCGAGTGGGACTGAATCTTTCCGCGCTGGTCGGCAAGACATTGGAAGCCGCGGGGCAGGTCGAGTCTCCTTATTGCGGAGGAAGAGTGGCCAAAGGCAGCATCAGGGTTGTCGAATCCAAGCAGTGGCAGGTTCACTGATCCATTGGTTCATTTTCAACAAGGAATGCGCTGGTCCGGCGTCGAAATGTATCAACGGCGACTCTTAATTTACCATTCGGTTATATACGAGTAATTGCACGGCGGAGTTTCGTGCTCTGCTTTGGAGATTTGGCGTCGAGGTGGGGAAGAGCTGATTCGCCCAATGGCAGGAATGCCGGCACGGGGCCGGCATGTATTCGCAACGAGTACGGAATTATCCTGCGATGGCGTTGGCGGTCTGATCGTTTTCGATCAGGGGGCGGAAGGCGTTGATCAGGTTTTCGACCTGGGCCTTCTGCAAGCGGAGGAGATCGAATTTGCGAGTGATCTCGTTCAGCTCCGTCATGGCTTGTTCGTAGGCGATGCGATAGGGATCCATAATTCTCCTCACTTCTGCTGTGTACTGGGCGAAGTGTAGCATCGGATTCGCCCCGAATATCAAAGGTACCCGCAGTCAAGCACCCTAAAGTAATGGTTTGATCTGTAGATCTGACCGGCGGTTCGCTGCATGCGACCGGGAGAATGGATCACGGGCCGAAGGTGGTAGTCGTCGCACCTCGACCCGTGACGCTAGCCACCCCCCTGATCGTTCCGTACGAGGTCGTACCGGCTAGACTCGTTGAAAACTTTATGAGTGCTTGTTGAATTCATATTATCCACGTTGAGCGTGGAAAAGCAGAACAGTGCAGAAGAAGAAGTGACGGAAGTGTGAGACGGCACAACCAGAGAGGCATATTTTTCGCCGCGGCACTTATTGAATTCGGAAATGGTTTTGGGTGTGGATGGCGAATGCCGAAGTTAGACGCTGGTTGTGAGTGTGGAGCCGACCGTCGAGAAAACGTCATTGATGCCGGAGGCGAGATAGCCCATTCCGGTGACCGAACCGAGAGCGATCATCGCGAAGATGAGAGAGTATTCAACAAGATCCTGGCCACCTTCGCGTACCAGCAGGTTGCAGGCGAAACAGGTAAGTGCTTGCAAGGGGTTCATTTGGAAGCTCCTGAGGAATTTGGGCCCGTTCCGCAATTCTGTTATCAGGGGGGTGCAGTGAGCAATCCACTCTTTGTAATTGAAAGCGGAATCAGTAGTAACTCGCAGCCATACACAAAAGTGGTAGTCCGGAGGCAGCACTGGAGTAGTGTTCGAGCATGGTGTCGATCCGAGCAGCGACGGCCGAGGACGCGCAAGCAATTGCGCGCGTGCACGTGGAAAGCTGGCGGACGACCTACGCGGGGATCGTGCCAGATGCGTACCTGGCGGGGCTAGATGAGATCTTGCGCGTAAAGCTATGGCAGGAGTGGCTGGGCGGGGACACCGTGATCCTCGTAGCTGAGCGGAAAGGCGAAGTGGTGGGCTTTGCACATGCCGGCAAGGTTCGGGAAGCAATTGAAGGCGCCGACGCGGAACTTTATTCGCTCTATCTGGTGAAAGAAGCGCAGGGCCGGGGAATTGGGCGGGAGCTGTTGCGGGTATTGGCGGCGGTGCTGATGGAGCAGGGATTCAAGAGTCTCGCGCTGTGGGTGCTGGAGCGTAATCGTGCCAGGGCGTTTTATGAACAATGCGGCGGCAGGATCGCCGTATCGAGAGTGATCGAGATTGGAGGAGCAAGGTTGATGGAGGTCTCGTACTGGTGGCCGGAGTTGTCCGTGCTGACCGAGCTGGATTAGTTGGCATCTTCTGGGGAAGGCCTGTCAGGCGAGTGCGTCTTGCCGGTCTGATTCAGGACATCGCGGATCGCTTGAATGACGAGGTTTGGGGCGTCTTCCTGAATGTAATGGCGTGAGTTTGGAACGAGAACATGACGCGCGTTGGGCATGGTAGCGAGCGTCTCATTCTGAAGTTCGAGCTTGAGGTCCTGTTCGAGCGGATTTCCAGGGAAGTTGAGATCCTTCAGAGTTCCGGTCAGCAGCACAGCAGGAACGGATGGGAGAGGTGTGGCTTTCGCCAGCACTTTGCCGCTGGCTCGAGACTCGGCAATTTCTGCTTTCTGGGCGGGATTGGCTTGAGCGAGCATCTGGTCGAGCATTTTCTGGCGGGAGTCCCATTGATCGGCGGGCATGCGGGCCTGGAGACGTTCAAGCAATCGGCCATCTTCCGGGTCAACGAGGACGAGGCCGGCGGTCTCATCGGGATATGTGAAGGCAAAGAGCTCAACGATTGCGCCCCCGAGCGAGTGTCCGACGAGAATGCAGGGCGATGGGATCCTGGCCGCGGCAAGCAGCGCGTGAAGCTCAGACGTCATGTGCTCGACGGATTTGCTTGCCGGGGACGGATCAGATTTTCCGAGGCCGGCGCGATCGTAGGAGAGGGTGCGTGCAAACCGGCTTACCTCGGGCTGTACGCCGTGCCAAGTGGAGAGATCCTCTCCCAGTCCGGAGACAAAGACGATTACGGGCAATTTGGACCCGGCCTGGGCGACGTTGAGCTTGAATCCGCCGACGTCAATGCGCTGTTCAGAGAGCTGCTGAGCGCGGATGGGGGAAGATGGTGCGAGAACGGTGCAGCAAAGCAGAGAAGCCGTGATCGCCGGTCGCAAACGGAACATGATTGCCTCCACTGGCGTTTACGAGGAGAAAGTACATGCGGTTCGCAGAGTGTGACGAGATGGGTGGCTTGCGTGGTGAGCAGACAACGAAAGTCCGTACAGGACCAGCCAACGAGAGAGCGAGCATCAGTGCACAGAAAAGCCAAAGGCCGGGATCGCCTCCCAGCCTTTGCTTCTGTCTGCTACGAATTGCTGAAGATTCTGCCTAAACTTTGGCTTACAGAGGCTGAACGTTCTCAGCCTGCCAGCCTTTGGGTCCTTTAACTACGTTGAACTGCACGGCTTGACCTTCCTGCAGGCTTTTGAATCCGTTCGAGTTGATTGCAGAGTAGTGCACGAAGACATCTTCACCGTTCTGACGCGAGATGAAGCCAAAGCCCTTCGCGTCATTGAACCACTTCACAGTACCTTGTTCCATTTTTTACGTGTTTCCTGGTATTGAATTGCGCTGGATGAATCGGAGCGACCACTGGCAGAATCTTGCTTGGATCGGCACTTCGGGTAAACCTGAAGTGCATTGGGCGAGTTACTGCTCACGCCCGGTTCGACTCTAACGCTGGGCACAGTGTACCATCGCGCGCCAAATTTCCCGCTCTCATTTGTGGGAGTACGAAAGTCGATGGTGTGGGATGCGCTTGAAAGTGCAGGAGTTACGCACGCAATCCGGTTGTGATAGGGTGGAAGTTCTTTATGATTCAGGATCGAATTCCAGGATTACTGATAGGTGCCGGAGAGGTGTTGGAGGAGGGATTTGCCGACCTGCCGGCATTCGATCCGCAGCGCCCGGCAGACACGGATGAGGAGGCAATCGCCAGGGTTCTGTACGAGACGGCCCGTCGACTTGGGGATAACTACCCGTACTTTCATCCGCTCTATGCCGGCCAGATGCTAAAGCCGCCTCACCCCGTGGCCCGTGCAGCCTATGCGCTGGCGATGAACATCAACCCAAATAATCATGCGCGGGATGGGGGGCGAGCGAGCTCGGCGATGGAAATCGAGGCGGTCGCGGAGATTGCGGGGATGTTCGGCTGGAGCGAGTTTTTGGGACATCTGACTTCCGGCGGAACGATGGCGAACCTGGAGGCGCTGTGGGTAGCGGGACAGATGCGCGAAAACCAGGGACCAGGGGACAAAGGGGCAAGGGGACCAGAGAACCAGGAAGCGAGGAGGCGAGGCACAAGAAAGCGAAGGGTTCTGGGGTCGGAGCAGGCGCACTATACGCATAGCCGAATCTCAGGGGTTCTCAAACTGGAATTTGACGCTGTGCAGGCGGACGGGCGCGGCCGGATGCGTCTGGATAGACTGGAGGACGAACTCCGCAAGGGCGATGTGGGTACGGTGGTGGTGACGCTGGGGACGACGGCAATCGGGGCTGTCGATCCGCTACCGGAAATACTGGAACTGCGAGATAAATACGGGTTCCGGGTGCATGTGGATGCGGCATATGGCGGCTATTTCAAGCTGATCGAAAGCGAGCTTGAGGAGTCCGCGCGACGAGCTTATCAGGCGATCGGGGAAGCCGACTCGATTGTGATCGATCCTCACAAGCACGGGCTTCAGCCGTATGGTTGCGGCTGCGTGCTGTTCCGGGACCCTGGAGTGGGTCGGTTCTACAAGCACGATTCTCCGTACACCTATTTCACTTCGAAAGAGTTGCATCTGGGAGAGATCAGCCTGGAGTGCTCGCGGGCCGGAGCGGCTGCCGTAGCGCTCTGGGCCACCCAGAAGCTCCTTCCGCTGAAGCCGGGGGGCGAACTAGCCGGCGGCCTGGCGATGGGCCGTAGAGCGGCAGTGGAACTGGATCGAAGGCTCCGTGAGCATGAAGGATTCGACGCCATCGCGGCGGGAGGCCCCGAGCTGGACATCGTGGTCTGGAAGCCGAGAGCTTCGACGGCAGAAAGCGCGTCGGGGGCGGCGCAATCGATTTTTTCGGCTTGCGCCCGGCGCAATCTGCATCTTGCGCTAGTACAATTGCCGCAATTCTGGTTTGGGCCCGCCAGCCCTGGCGAAGGGCTCGTGACTTGTCTTCGGTCAGTGTTGATGAAACCAGAGCATGAGGCATGGCTGGGCCGGATATGGGCAACGTTGTGCGATGCCTACTCTGAAGTGGAGAATGGGTGAAGATGACTGAGGGAAGAACATCTGTCGCCAAAAGTGAAAACGTTCTCATTCAGTCCGGCGAATGCGCGGTCACGATTCTTCCCCGTTTTGGCGGAAAAATAGCTTCGATTCGAGTGGGATCTCACGAGCTTCTTCAAGCGCCCCTCGCTCCCATCACAACCCGGACACAGACAATGTCGTTCGATGAAAGCGACGCCAGCGGATGGGATGAATGTCTCCCGTCGGTGGCAGCATGCTCAGTCGACACGCGTGGAGGGACGGCGCACATTCCTGATCATGGAGATTTGTGGCGGGTGGAGTGGCAGAAGCAGGGGGCGAGTGACCAAGGGGACGAGGGAACAGCGGGCGGAAGCGAAAGTTCACTGACGCTTTTTGGGAAATGCTTTTCGCTGCCCCTCGAGCTTGAGCGAAGAATTGAGTTGCTGGAGGCTGAGCAGGGGTGGCGCCTTCAGTTGAACTACCGTGTACGCAACTGCGGCAGATATTCGGTGCCATGGTCGTGGGCGGCGCATCCGCTGTTTGCGGTGGAAAAGGGCGATCGCATCGTGCTGCCTGAGTCGACGCATTCTGTAAAGCTGGAAGGCTCCGGCGGGGAGCGCCTGTGCGGAGATTCGGTGGCGTGGCCAATCGCGAATCTTTCGGCCGGAGGAACAACCGATCTGAGCGTAATCGAGGCGGCCGATTCCGGAGTCGGGGACAAACTCTTCGCCGGTCCATTGGGCAAAAGCGAGAACTGGTGCGCGCTTGAGCGGGGCTCGATTGGTCTGCGCGTCCGCGTAAGGTTTGATGCTGAAGCAACTCCGTATCTGGGACTTTGGATCTGCTATGGGGGTTGGCCGGAGAAACCGGGTCCCAAGCAGGTTTGCGTGGCGATGGAGCCTTCAACCGCGCCGGTGGATTCCCTTGGGGTAGGGCCGTGGTCGCGTGAGCTAGGGCCCGGTGAGTCGTTCAGTTGGCCGATGGCAGTTGAGATCGAACGAATCGAGAAAAAAACAAATGCATGATCCTGAGGAACTGCGTTCGCTGCATGTGAGCCGCTTCAAGGCTGAGCCGGAGATTTTTGCAGCTCCGGGCCGCGTGAATCTTATCGGTGAGCACACCGATTATGCCGAAGGTTTTGTGATGCCGGTGGCGATCGACTTTGCGACGCTGGCGGGGATTTCCCCGCGAACAGACGGCAAAATTGTTATCTACTCAGAGAATTTCAAGGAAGAGCGTACGTTCGATGCGGACGCGCTGCCGGCGAATGGGAGCGGAGATTGGAGCGATTATCCTCTCGGCGTGATCGTGATTCTCGCAGGCGAAGGACACCGGATGAAGGGGTTGAGCCTCAGTCTCTATGGAGACGTACCTCTGGGCTCAGGTCTCTCGAGTTCGGCTGCGATTGAAGTGGCGACAGCGCTGGCGGTGACATGGTTGTTGAAGATCCACTATCCAGGTCCGCAACTTGCGCGCTTATGCCAAAGAGCGGAGAACGAATTTGTAGGTTCGAGTTGCGGCATCATGGATCAGTTCATTTCAGCGAATGGTGAGGAGAATCATGCGCTGCTGCTGGATTGCCGCGATCTGAGTTTCAGGCTCGCGCCGATCCCCGCCAATGTGGCGCTCGTGATCGCCAATACGATGGTGAAGCACTCGGTGGCGGGAGGCGAGTATACGACGCGACGCGCCGAGGTGGAAGAAGCCGCCAGCGTAATCGCGCGGCACCGGCCCGAGGTCCGCTTTTTGCGGGACGCGACCGTCGAGGATCTGAAGAAGTGGGGCGGCGAGATGAGTCCCAATGCGCTGAAGCGCGCACGTCATGTGATCACCGAAAACACGCGGACAGTAGCTGCGGCAGAAGCGCTGATCCATCACGATCTGAAAGAGCTTGGCCGATTGATGGCAGAGGCGCACGAGAGCTACAGCAAGGATTTCGAAGCAAGCTGCGTCGAGGCCGACACGATGGTAATGCTGGCGAACAAGTTACCCGGCCTGATCGGCGCAAGACTAACCGGAGGCGGTTTCGGCGGGTGCACGATCAACCTGGTGGAACAGCAGATGGCGCGGGAGTTTGCGCGAGAGTTAAGCGCAAGTTACGCGGATGCAATCAGAATCACCCCGCAAATCCACATTTGCCACGCTTCGAGCGGGGCGCACAAAATAGCACCTAGTCTCTCGCATTGAAAGACCCGCGACTTCCCTGGAGGTTTGTACTGCATCTTATTTACCACAAGTGGAAAACATGGCCCTCCGAAGTCACCCCGCAGGAGATGTATCCGGGAACAAAACCGTTTTTCCTTGTTAGAATCTTTCACAGGTTTTCATAGAATTGCCTACAAATGAGGGAACGACCAGATTCCCCTCCTGGACGTTTGAGCGCGATATCAGGATTGCGGGCTTTGAGGTTGGGAACGCACTGTATTTTGTTGATGTCATGCGCAGTCGGCATTGCGAGCGCCGCAGAGAGATATAGAGGATGCAACAGAATTTGAATAAGCCCTTCTCCTATGAAATCACCCCTGCTTCTGGTTTGGTCGCTTACTTCTCAATGGAGATTGCGATTGACCGCAGGATTCCGACGTATTCCGGCGGTTTGGGAATGCTGGCGGGCGATACGCTTCGCTCTGCCGCCGATCTGGGAGTTCCGCTGGTGGCGTTTTCTCTGGTCCACCGCAAGGGATACTTCCAGCAGCATCTGAACCCGGCAGGCGATCAGACCGAAGAAGTCCAACCGTGGAATCCGGCTGATCTGTGCACGGAAGAGGCTGCGCGGATCAAGGTCTCGGTCGAAGGGCGCGACGTGATCGTGCGGGCGTGGCGTTATGACATGGTCGGACGCTATGGCCATGTTGTTCCGATCTATCTGCTCGATACAGACCTCGAGGGCAACTCGGGGTGGGATCGCGGGTTGACAGACCATCTCTATGGCGGCGACACGAACTATCGGCTTCAGCAGGAGATTGTTCTCGGTCTGGGCGGCGTGCGTATGGCAAATGCCATGGGCATGAAGGTAAATGTTTACCACATGAATGAGGGCCACGCGGCGCTGCTGACGCTCGCACTGCTGGAGAGCGCGATGGGTGGTGGTCCGCTGAATTCTCCGACAGACGCGGATATCCAGCAGGTGCGCAACAAGTGTGTATTTACGACGCACACGCCGGTCCCGGCCGGACACGATCGGTTCTCTACGGAGCAGGCGATTCGCATTCTTGGCGGCGACAGGACGTCGCGCCTGGAGCGGCTCGGCGTCTTTGAAAACGGTCTGCTGAATATGACGATGCTGGCGTTGCGTTTTTCGCGTTACGCCAATGGGGTTGCGCTGCAGCACGGGAAGGTATCGCGCGGAATGTTCCCGCAATATCAGATCGATTCGATCACGAACGGCGTGCACGCTCCGACGTGGGTATCGGAATCGGTGCAGCAGATGCTGGATGCGCGCATTCCCGGGTGGCGACGCGACAATCTTTGCCTGCGGAATGCGATCGATCTGCCCGAGCAGGAGATCCTGAACGCTCATCACCGCGCCAAGGAGATGCTGCTGGCCGAGGTGGCTTCACGAACAGGGCTGGTTTTGAATCCGAATGTGTTGACCCTGGGGTTTGCACGGCGCGCGGCGACCTACAAGCGAGCCAGCCTGATGTTCACGGATCCTGAGCGGCTGATGAAGATCGCCACCCAGGCGGGCGGTCTGCAGATTCTCTATGCGGGCAAGGCACATCCGGCCGATGAGCCGGGCAAGGCGCTGATCCACAATGTGATCGAGACGGCAGGCAGGCTCTCAAACGATATGCTGCGCATTGTCTACCTCGAGAACTACGCATGGGATCTGGGGGCGCTTCTGACGGCTGGAGTGGATGTGTGGGTCAATACGCCGCGGCGTCCGTATGAAGCTTCGGGAACCAGCGGCATGAAGGCGGCTCTGAATGGGGTGCCGAGCCTTTCGATCCTGGACGGATGGTGGATTGAAGGCTGTATCGAAGGGGTGACAGGCTGGGCGATTGAAGACGGAGCGGATGACGCTGAGGAGGCTCTCAACCTCTACGCCAAGCTGGAAAACGCAGTGGTTCCGACGTATCGGAGCGAGCCCGACAAGTGGGCGAAGATGATGCGGAATACGCTGGCGTTCAACGGCTCGTACTTCAATACCAATCGGATGGTGAAGCAGTACACGCGGAATGCGTATTACCCGGTCAAGTTGATTGAAACGGTGAAGGCTGGGGTGGAAGAACCGGTATACGAGCGCGCTTGAATTCCGATTATCCACTGCAACGAGGGCGGATTCCAAAGAGGATCCGCCCTTTCGCCTTATCGGCAGAGGTATCGACAGAGCCTGCGCGTTTCCAAATGGAGAAGGCCGAGTACGAGACTCGGCCTGTTGAGATCGAGGGCTTTCTTCGACTAGGCTACTGCAAGCCCGAGGGCGCGATTGATCCGCAGTTGCAGCGGGTCGAGTTCTTCTGACGTTGGTGAGTATGCGGGAGCAGCCGGATGCTCAACGAAACTCTGGGCCTGAACCACAGGTTCAGCAACCGGCTCGGGAGCAGTATAGATATCGGCAGCCATCGGCTCAAGCTCCGGCTCCATACGGACGATCTCAGTGGGATGGAATTCGGGCGTGGTGTTCCGGCCGGTTTGCAGGAAAGGTTCGAGGGCCATCACGACTCCCTCGAGCTTTTCCCGGCGGCGCTGAAGATCGTGATACTCAGCGTAGATGTACTCAAGCTGGTTATTGGCACTTTCAAAAGCAGCGAGGTAGTTTGACCGGTAGCCCTGGTTCCCCATCGGATCTCCTTTAGCAGCTTTCGCATGGAATCCGCTTTTCATCTGTTCCGCTAATTCTCAGGAGCGAGGGGGCGTGGGGATCGGCGGATGTGACGTAGCAGAATCGGAACTGCTATGCACGGAAGAATAGACCGAGGTCACCATGGGAGACATTACACAAAGGATGTATGAGGCCAGACTTTTGTGATACCCGCGAAACCTAAGCTACTGAAAGGAAAAGGAAGATCTTTCCGAACGATAGTAACCATACCGGTCTAAGGCAAATCCTGATGGGTGGATCCGGCAAAGCGCGGCAGACTAGTCGCCGGTCGGTTCTTCGAGCTCCGAACCGATGCGATGCAGCTTCATGACGCGCCACTGCAATTTGTCGAAGAAGAGATAGACAACAGGCGTGGTGAAGAGGGTCAGTGCCTGTGAAACGAGCAGACCGCCGACGATGGTGATGCCGAGAGGTTTGCGCAGCTCGGAGCCAACACCCATGCCGATGGCCAGGGGCAGGCCGCCGAACATGGCAGCGAGTGTAGTCATCATGATAGGGCGGAAGCGCAGCAGACAGGCCTGGTAGATGGCTTCAACGGGAGGGAGGCCTTGCTCGCGCTCGGCCTGGAGCGCAAAGTCGATCATCATGATGGCGTTCTTCTTCACGATGCCGATGAGCAGAAGAATGCCGATGAGCGCCATGATGCTGAGCTCGGTGCCGGTAATGAGCAAAGCAAGAATTGCTCCGACACCCGCAGGGGGCAAGGTGGAGAGAATCGTGAGCGGGTGAATCAGGCTCTCGTACAAGATGCCGAGCACGATGTAGACGGCAACGATAGCGGCGAGGATGAGGTAAGGCTCGTTCCTGAGCGATTCCTGAAAGGCCTGCGCGGTCCCCTGGAAGGTGGCGTGAACGGTCGAGGGCATTCCCATTTCAGCCTGGGCGTGTTGCAGCGCGATGACGGCGTCTCCGAGGGCAACATTAGGCGCGAGATTAAAGGTGAGCGTGACAGCAGGGTATTGCCCCTGGTGATTGACGGTGAGCGAAGTTCGCTTCTGTTCCCAGTGAGCGACCGCAGAGAGTGGAATCATGGCACCGGTGCTGGTGGTCACCGGTGATACGGTAGCAGCCGCCGTTGAAGGTGCGTTCTCAACGGCGAACGGCAAAGATGTAACGCCCGTGGGCATACCGGTGAGCGTGCCGGCGTTGATGGCCGCAGCGGTCGTCGACTCATTGTTGGAAGCTGCGATCGCGGCAATATTCGAGGCCACCGGATTCGTGCCGGCGGATGCAGACGGTGTGGTGCTGCTGATCGACGAACTGGAGCTGATGCCGGAACCGGCGGTAACCCCGGAGTTGCCGTTCGAACTCACCAGCTGTCCAGCTGAGGTGGGGAAAGCTGCGGCAGCTCCAGAGGGCGAAGCTGATGGCGACGCTGTGGGAGTGCCCGCCGAAGTTGCGGGAGCTGCCGGGGCTGCTGTTGATCCGAGCAGAGGTACAGCTGCGGCCGCCCCCGTCGAACCCACCTTTATGTAGATGTGGTTCAGCGCATCGGGACTGAGCTGAAACTCGGGAGCCACCTCCATCACCACGAAGTACTGATTCAGCCCGGTATACATGGTGGAGACCTGGCGCTGTCCAAAGGCATCGTAGAGCACCTGGTCGATTGCTGCGGTTGTGATTCCCAGGCGGGCAGCAGTATCGCGATTGATGACCAACGTTTCGGCCAGGCCATGATTTTGTTCGTCCGTGGAGACGTCGCGGAGTTGAGGCATGGAGCGCGCGCGCGCTTCAAGTCGCGGCGCCCAGGTGTTCAGTTCATCGACGTCGGGGTCGGAGAGAGTGTACTGATATTGGGCTGCACTGCCACGGCCTCCTATGTGGATATCCTGTTGCGCCTGAAGAAACGTCCGTGCTCCGGGAACACTGAGAAGTTTGCCTCGAAGGCGGTTCACAACCTGATCGGCAGAGACATGGCCTGGGCGCTCATCGGGATTTTTGAGAGCGACAAACATAAATCCGGTGTTATTGCTGCCTCGACCACCGCCGGCGAATGCAGTGACAGTGTCAACGGCAGGATCGTTGAGAACCATCTGGGCCAGTTTTTGCTGTTTGTCTCGCATAGCGGGGAAACTGATGTCCTGCTCGCCGATGGTTTGCCCGCCCATTCTGCCGGTATCCTGCTGCGGGAAGAAGCCCTTTGGAACGATCTGGAAGAGATAGACATTCAGGAAGGCACAGCCAATGGCGACGCCGAGAGTCAGCCACTGATGACGGAGAACCCAGCGCAATGCCGAGTTGTACTCATGATGAACCCACTCGAAAGCATTCTCGAAGAGGCGATAGAGGTGGCCGTGACGGCTCTCGTCGCGCTCCTTGAGGAAACGCGCACACAGCATGGGCGTGGTAGTGAGGGAGACGAGCATGGAAACAGCAATGGCCACGCTGAGGGTGACAGCAAACTCGCGAAAGAGCTTGCCCACAATGCCGCCCATGAGCAGGATGGGAATGAAGACGGCGATCAGCGAAGTGCTCATGGAGAGGACGGTGAATCCGATCTCCTTTGAACCTCTCATGGCGGCTTCGTAGGGTTTCATACCCTTTTCGAGATAGCGGGTGATGTTCTCGATGACAACGATGGCATCGTCTACCACAAAACCGGTGGAGATAGTCAGGGCCATCAGCGAGAGGTTATCGATGGTGTAGCCGAGCAGGTACATCACGCCGAAGGTGCCGACGAGGGAAAGCGGCACAGCAATGGAAGGAATGAGGGTGGCCCAGATCTCGCGCAGGAACATGAAGACTACAAGAACGACAAGGAGCACGCTGATGAGCAGGGAGATCTCGACATCGCGGACGCTGGCGCGAATGGTGGTGGTCCGATCGACTGCCACGTTCATTTTGATCGTTGGCGGTATTTCGGCCTGGAGCCGGGGCATCTCTTTCAAGACGGCATCCACGCTATCGATGACATTGGCGCCGGGAATTTTGAAGATGATGATCAGGATGGCGTCTTTGAGAGTTGCCTTTTGCCCCGGGGTATTGACTCCCGCAAAGCCGGCGGTGTGAATGTCGGATACGGAGTCGACGACATCGCCCAGATCGCCGAGGCGCACGGTTGCTCCGGTTTGCCGGTTGTATCCAACGATGAGGGGCTTGTAATCGGATGCTTTGAAGATCTGGTCGTTGTCTTCGATTTGCCAGCGGTGCTGAGCGTCGTTGAAGCTTCCCTTGGGCCTGTTTGCGTTTGCATTGGTGAGCGCGGTGCGAACGGCTTCCAGCCCGATGCCGTTATTGGCGAGCTGCATGGGGTTGAGTTCGACGCGGACCGCGGGCTGCGCGCTACCCCCTACGAAAACCTGTCCGACTCCTTGAATCTGCGCGATCTTCTGGGCAAGGATCGAGTCGGCCATATCGTAGATCTGAGGCTTGGGGACAACATCCGAAGTGAGTGTCAGGATGAGGATGGGCGCATCGGAGGGATTGGCTTTGCGGTAGCCGGGGTTCTGCGGCATGTAGGCAGGCAATTGGCTGCGAGCGCCGTTGATGGCCGCCTGTACATCGCGGGATGCTGCATCGATATTGCGATTGAGATCGAATTGAAGTGTGACGTTTGCGGAGCCAAGCGAACTGGTCGACGTCATTTCGTTGACACCGGCAATGCGTCCGAACTGGCGCTCGAGGGGTGTCGCGACGGCAGAAGCAACGGTTTCGGGGCTGGCTCCCGGAAGGCCTGCTCCTACGCCAATGACAGGAAAGTCGACATCTGGCAGGGATGCTACGGGCAGAACTGAATATGCGACCGACCCTGCGAGCAAGAGGGCGATACTCAGCAGCGAGGTGGCGACGGGCCGTTTGATGAATGGTGCGGAGAGATGCATCGTCGCCTCAGTCAGCCGTGGCCATTTGCCGTTCGGGTGTTGTCAGATCGCGAGGCTGTAAGCGCTTTGCCAGCCTGTCGAAGTAGAGGTAAACCACCGGAGTCGTAAAGAGCGTAAGCAATTGCGAAAAGATCAGGCCGCCGACGATGCTGACGCCCAGGGGCATGCGAAGTTCGGCGCCCACCCCGCCACCGAGAGCGAGCGGCAAGCCACCGAGCAGGGCGGCCATGGTGGTCATGATGATGGGACGGAAGCGGAGAAGGCAGGCCTGGAAGATTGCTTCTTCAGAAGATTTGCCTTCTTCGCGTTCAGCCTGAAGGGCGAAGTCGATCATCATGATTGCGTTCTTCTGCACAATGCCAATGAGCAGAATGATTCCAATCAGCGCAATGACGCTGAATTCAACCCGGAAGAGCATGAGAGCGAGCAGGGCACCCACGCCGGCTGACGGCAGCGTGGAGATGATGGTGATGGGGTGGATGTAGCTCTCGTAAAGCACTCCAAGCACGATGTATACGGTGATAAGCGCGGCGAGAATCAGGATGGGTTCGTTGGCAAGCGAGGTCTGGAATGCGGCGGCAGTTCCCTGGAAACTGGCGTTGATGCTGTTCGGCATGCCGATACGCTGCTCGACTGCATTGACGGCCTTGACCGCATCGCCCAGCGCCCTGCCGGGAGCGAGATTGAAGCTGACGATCGTCGACGGGAATTGTCCCTGGTGCCCGATGGAGAGCTGCGCGCGCGTCTGCTCCCAGTGGGCCAGCGTGCTGAGCGGCACTTGAGTGCCATTGCTGGACTTTACGTACAGGTTATTGAGCGTGGTTGGGTTGGTCTGGAAGTTGTGCCCGACTTCCATGACGACGTGGTATTGATTCAATTGCGTGAAGATAGTGGAGATCTGTCGCTGGCCGAAGGCATCGTAAAGCGTGTTATCAATGTCGGCCATGGCGATGCCCAAACGCGCCGCCATATCGCGATTGATGACGAGCCGGGCGCCGAGCCCCTGGTCCTGAAGATCGCTGGCCACGTCGGTTACGGCCGCGTCTTTGCTGAGCTCCTGCACCATTTTCCGCGTGTAGGTGGCCAGTTCGTCAGAGTTCGGGTCTTCAAGGGAGTACTGAAATTGGGTGCGGCTGACGCGGTCTTCGACCGAGAGGTCCTGCAGGGGCTGGAGAAACAGCTGGATGCCGTTTACATTGGCGACCTTAGGTTGCAGGCGCTGAATGACTTCAGAAGCTGAGATTTTGCGCTGCTCGAGAGGCTTGAGCGTGATCTGAATGCGACCGGAGTTCAGGGTGGTATTGACGTTGTCGATTCCGATGAACGAGGAAACATTGTCAACGGCCGGATCCTGAAGAACGATATCGACGAGACGCTGCTGGCGCTCGGCCATGTTGGCGAAGCTCACGGTTTCAGGCGCTTCGCTGATGCCCAGGATCACTCCGGTGTCCTGGACCGGGAAGAAGCCCTTGGGAATTGCAATGAAGAGCAGGACGGTCGCGACAAAGGTGGAGATGGTGACGAGCAGGGTGATAAAGCGGTGCCGCAGCACCTTCTTCAAAGCGCGGCCATAGGAGTCGATGATGGAGTTGAAGACCGACTCAGACCAGTAATAGAACCGCGTCTGCCTGGCGTGAGCTTTGTCCTGAAGAATGCGCGAACACATCATCGGTGTCAGCGTCAGTGAGACCACGGCGGAGACGAGGATGGTCACGGCAAGGGTAATGGCGAATTCACGAAAGAGTCGGCCGACCACGTCGCTCATAAAGAGCAGCGGGATGAGCACGGCGATGAGGGAGACCGTCAGCGACATGATCGTGAAGCCAATCTGGGCGCTTCCTTTAAGGGCCGCCTTCATTGGCGACTCGCCTTCCTCGATGAAGCGCGAGATGTTTTCGATCATGACGATGGCATCGTCGACAACGAAGCCGGTCGAGATGGTGAGGGCCATCAGCGTGAGGTTATTGAGGCTGTAGCCGAGCAGGTACATGATGCCGAAGGTGCCGACAATAGAGAGGGGCACAGCGACGGACGGGATGATGGTTGCGGCAAAATTGCGCAGGAAGAGGAAGATGACCATCACAACCAGGGCGACGGTGAGCATCAGTTCAAATTCGACATCTTTTACCGATGCGCGGATGGTGCTGGTGCGATCTGTCAGGACGTGAACCTGCACGTTGGCCGGAAGGCTTGCCTGCAAGGTTGGCAGCAGCTTGTGGATGCGGTCGACCACCGCAATGATGTTGGCACCCGGCTGGCGTTGCACGTTCACGATGACGGCCGGCTGACGATTCATCCACGCGGCCTGCTGAGTGTTTTCCGGAGCATCGATCACACTGGCGACATCGGAGGTTCGTACCGGAGCGCCGTTCCGGTAAGCGACGATGACGGGCAGATAGTCGGAACTGGAGAGCAACTGGTCGTTGGCGTTGATCGTATAGGACTGGCGATTGCCGTTCAGAGTACCTTTCGCCTGGTCGACATTGGCGGCAGCAAGGGCGGTGCGGAGGTCCTCAAGGCTCAGGTTGTAGGCGGCAAGCTGCGCGGGATTGGCCTGTACGCGAACCGCAGGCTTTTGGCCGCCGGCAATGGAGACGAGGCCGACTCCCGTAACCTGGGAGATCTTCTGGGCAAGGTTGGTATCGGCGGCATCTTCCACTTTATCCAGGGGGAGCGAATCAGAGGTGAGCGCCAGGGTGAGGATCGGCGCGTCAGCCGGGTTCACCTTGCTGTAGACAGGCGGATTGGGAAGGTCGTTGGGGAGGAAGCTGTTGGCGGCATTGATTGCGGCCTGGACCTCCTGCTCGGCGACGTCGATGTTCTCGTCAAGGTTGAACTCAAGGGTGATGACCGAGCCGCCGCCGGAGCTTGTGGAGGTCATCTGCTTGAGGCCCGGCATCTGGCCAAACTGACGCTCCAGAGGTGCGGTGACGGAAGATGCCATAACTTCGGGTCCGGCGCCGGGATAGAAGGTGAGGACCTGAATGATGGGATAGTCCACCTCGGGCAGGGCGGAGACCGGCAATTGCAGGAATGCTACGCCGCCCGCAAGCATGATGGCCGCCATCAGCAAAGATGTCGCGATGGGGCGGAGAATGAATGGCCGGGATGGACTGAGACTCACTGATGCTGCCTCTGATTGGCGGTCGGACTCTGACTGCTGCGGTACTGGCCGGACTTTCGGTTCGCTCCGGGCTGGCCGGCAGAGGCGCTGCCGGGTTGCGCGCCGGGAGCAGGCTGGCCTGCGGCGGCAGGTTCACCGTTCGTTGCACCCGCTGGTTCGGAGGAACTCTGCGCACCTGACTGGCGGGGATGGGCGGCTCCGACAGAGACCGGCTGTCCGGGACGGAGGCGTTCGGCGCCGTCCACCACGACCTGGGTTCCCGGAGCCGGACCGCTGTCGAGGATCGTGTTCTGGCCTTCAGCCAGTGCGACCTTGACCGGCTGCATTTGCGCGACGTGACCGCCTTTGCCGTCATCGTTCACGGTCCAGACAAAAAGCGAACCATTGAGGCCGGTTTGGATGGCCGACGACGGAACAACGAGGGCGTTTGCCCGGTTTTCGAGCACCAGATGGATGTTTACGAACTGGTTCGGGAAGAGGACCGAATCGCTGTTCCCGAATACCGCCTTGAGTTTGCCTGTGCCTGTGGTGGGATCGATCTGGTTATCGGCGGTGAGCAGACTTCCCTTGGTAAGAAGCTGTGTGTCACTGCGGTCGTAGGCGTCAACAGGCATCCGCTTATCAGACGTTAGCCGGCGAAGTACCTGCGGAAGCTGGTTTTCAGGAAGGGTGAAGTAGACGGCAATGGGCTTTAGCTGGTTGATAACGACCAGATTCGTGGAATTCGCGGAAATCACATTTCCGGGATCAACGAGACGCAGGCCGATCCTGCCGCTGATCGGAGCCTTGATGTAGCACCAGCTCAGCTGGAGCTGTGCGTTCTCGATCGAGGCGTTATCTGACTGAATTGCGCCTTCATACTGTCCGAGCTGAGCCTCGTTCGCCTCCAGTGATTCCTTGGAGACGACGCCGGCGTTATAAAGGGCCTTGTAGCGATTGACTTCTGCCTGCGCATTCTTCAGAAGCGCCTGGTCGTGGGCCAAAGTGCCTTTGGCCTGGTCGAGAGCGGCCTGGTAGGGCTTGGGATCGATGACCATAATGGTCTGGCCCTCTTTGACCTCCTGCCCTTCAGTAAATTTGACTGGAAGAAGCTCGCCGCTGACGCGCGCCTTCACGGTGACCGTGAAGTTTGGCGTCACGGTTCCCAGGCCGGTGAGGTAGATCGGCATCGGTTTCTGCTCGGCGCCAATCACCTGCACGGGAACAGGGCGGCTCATCAGTGCAGCAGCCTGATTTGCCTGATTCGCCGCGGTCTTCTCCTTGTTCTGGTAGACACGCCATCCGATGAACACACCGGCGGCGATAAGAACGACATAGACGAAAAGGCGAACCCAGGGATTCTTTTGAGGCCGGTCTTCGCCGGTTTTTGAAAGGTCAGCCTCAGTGGCGTTTTGAATCGGCATTGTTATAGCTTCCAGTCATTCATATTCTTCAACGATGAGATCTCAGATTATCCGGCTGAAAACACGGACCATTCGGAGTGGAACTACCGTGCGGACGTACCCTCTATACGGACGATTTCAGGAGGCGAAAGGTTTCGCTGCCGTCCCCTCAAATCGTTTGTTAAAAGCGGCGGAAATCGGGCTTCGAACCAGGCTGTCCGACTCGATCGCAAAGTCTTGAGACGAAAACGACGGCCGTTTTCGCAGAGGTTTTCATTCAGATGAACCTGTCGTTTGAATCGTTGCGTCGGTTAGTGGTGGTTATGCTCGAGCCTGAAGCTGAAATGAACCTTAAAGCCCGCTCAAAATACCTGCTGGAGAGCAACTCGCATTTCGAGATGAGGTATCCGGAAAATGAAGCTGAGTCACCTGGGAAACCGTCCTATAAAAGAAGCTGCCGTTTCGAACGTGCGGGCGCTCTCGCGCGGCGGTGCGTCATCGACTAAGATTGACTGTTTAACTGTAACTTTTACCGGAATGGACGGCGCCCTCGCTGCCATTCCGGGGATTCCATTTTTGAGCTGCTTTTTGCCTTCAACGGTTCGCCGCGGTTCGCGAGGCGTTCCTCTCTCAGACGTCACAATGACGGGGCAAATCACCTCATGCCAGGCCAGGGATCGCGCGTCCCTGCTAACGCAGCAAAGTCGACTCCGAGGCAAGGGGAGCATCGACTTTGACTAGAAACGGGCAGAACCTGGTTTCGCAGGTTTGCCGCAGGAGCGAGTAGCACCGTATGTGGATTGTTCGCCTTGCGCTTCGACGACCGTATACCTTTGTCGTCTTCGCGCTTTTGATTTTGATTCTCGGCGTATACAGCATCATGTCGATGCCGACGGATATCTTTCCGAACATCGACATTCCCGTGGTGACCGTGGTCTGGAACTACTCCGGGTTATCGGCGCAGGAGATGGCCAGTCGCATCGTTTCCAATAGCGAACGAGGTATAACCACCACTGTCAGCGACGTCGAGCACATAGAGTCACAATCGCTGGCTGGTGTGGCTGTGATCAAGATCTTCTTCCAGCCGCACGTGAACGTCGCCAGCGCCGTTGCCGAGGTGACCTCAATTTCGCAGGTGCTGCTGCGCTCGCTGCCGCCGGGCAGCACGCCGCCGTTCATCATCCAGTACAACGCATCGAGCGTTCCTGTGCTGATGCTTGGTCTTTCGGGCGAAGGCTTGAGCGAACAGCAGCTGTTCGATATGGGCCAGAACACGATCCGAACTCAACTGGCTACCGTGGAGGGAGCGCAGACTCCGTATCCCTATGGAGGGAAGCAGCGTCAGATTCAGGTCGATATCGCTCCGAAGGCTTTGCAGGCCCATGGATTGTCACCTGCCGATGTCGTAAACGCAGTTTCTGCGCAGAACCTGATCGTTCCCTCCGGCACGATGAAGATGGACCGGTTCGAGTATGCGATTGAGACGAACTCGGCGCCATCCGTAGTCGACCAGCTCAACAATCTGCCCATTCGGGCTGTGAATGGGGCGATGATCTACGTCCGCGATGTCGCCCATGTTCGGGACGGCAATCCTCCACAAACCAATATCGTACGCGTGAACGGACAGCGCTCCGTGATGATGTCGATCATGAAGACGGGTTCCGCCTCGACGCTGAACATCATCAGAGACGTGCGCGAGAAAATCGACTATGTCAAGGGCCAGGTACCCCCGCAGACGCACATCTACGCATTGTCGGACCAGTCAATTTTCGTTCGAGGCGCGATCGATGGGGTCGTTCGTGAAGCCCTGATTGCGGCCTGCCTGACCGCAGTGATGATCCTGGTGTTCCTGGGTAGCTGGCGATCCACGATCATCATCGCAGTATCCATTCCCCTGTCGATTCTCTGTTCGTTGATTGTGCTCTCGGCGCTGGGCCAGACCATTAACATCATGACGCTCGGCGGACTGGCGCTGGCGGTCGGCATCCTGGTTGACGATGCGACTGTCGCGATTGAGAACATCAACCGCTATCTGGAGCAGGGCAAGGAGTTGGAACAGGCAATTTTGGACGGCTCGGCGCAGATCGCCATTCCTGCATTTGTTTCGACTCTGGCGATTTGTATCGTGTTTGTCCCCATGTTCCTGCTGAGCGGCGTGGCCCGGTATCTGTTCGTCCCCATGGCAGAGGCGGTGATCTTCGCCATGCTTGCAAGCTATCTGCTTTCGCGAACGCTTGTGCCTACCATGGCCAAATACCTGCTGCACGAGCACGACGACGCGGAAACAGCACGGAAGCAGGCTAGCCGGAATCCTTTTGTGCATTTCCAGAGCGGCTTCGAGAAGGCCTTCTCCGCATTCCGCAGCGGTTATCTCCGCATGCTGACGCTTTGCATGAATTTTGCCGGCGTCTTTCTCATCATCTTCATCCTCTTTGCCATCGGCTCCGTGGCACTGCTGGTGCCCTGGCTCGGGCAGGATTTCTTCCCGTCTGTTGATGCAGGGCAGTTCAAGATTCACCTGAGGGCGCGAACTGGGACACGCATCGAAGAAACCGCAGCCCTCTGCGATCACATTGACAATACAATTCGACAGCACATTCCGGCGAGTGAAGTTGGGACGATCGTCGACAACGTCGGCCTGCCCTACTCGGGTCTGAATCTTTCCTACTCAACTTCGGCACCGGTCGGTCCTGCTGATGCGGACATCCAGGTGCAGTTGGCTGCCAAGCACCGGCCGACAGACGAATACGTGGAAGAACTCAGGGAAGTGCTGGCGCATGATTATCCGGGTGTGACGTTTTACGTTCTGCCCGTCGATATCGTCACGCAGATTCTGAACTTTGGATTGTCGGCGCCAATCGATATCCAGATTGTCGGACCGAATCTCTATGGCAACCGCGCGGTTGCAGAAAAGATGTTGAACGAAGTCCGGTACGTAACAGGCGCGTCGGATGCGCGTATTCAGCAGCCGTTCGATCTCCCGAACTTCACGGTGAAGGTTGACCGTACGCGCGCGCAGGCGATTGGTTTTACGCAGCGCGATGTGGCGCAGAGTCTTCTGGTCGCCTTAAGCGGAAGTTTCCAGACGACGCCGAGCTTCTATCTCGATCCTCGTAATGGCGTGAGCTACAACGTGGCGGTGCAGACACCGCAATACCGCCTCGATACGATCTCAGGACTGCAGAGCCTGCCGGTAACTCGGTCGAGCAATGCCGGAGCGAGCGCGGGAGGAACCCCGCCCGGAAACACGGGAACAGGAGCAGCGCCACTCACCACGGCAGCGCCGGGAGCGCCGCAACCCGTGCAGATTGTCGGCAACATGGCGGAGTTCAAACCCGGAGCTGAACTGGGAACAGTAAGCCACTACGATGTGCAGCCGGTGATCGACATCTATGCCAACGTGGTGGGCACCGATCTGGGCACCGTCACACGAGAAATGCAGCGCATCGTCGGGCGTTATGAGAAGCAGCTGCCGCGTGGTTCGCATATTGTACTGCGGGGGCAGAGCGAGACCATGCAGAAGTCGTACCTTGGTCTGCTGACCGGGCTGATCATCTCGATCTTGCTGGTCTATTTGCTGATCGTGGTTAATTTCCAGTCGTGGGTCGATCCGCTTCTGATCATCTCGGCCTTACCCGCGGCACTGGCAGGAATTACATGGTTCCTGTTCCTGACCGGAACGCGGTTAAGTGTTCCAGCTCTAACAGGCGCCATCATGTGTATGGGCGTGGCGACGGCGAATTCGATCCTGGTGGTGAGCTTTGCGCGCGAGCAGCTTGAAGAGCTGGTGGGAGATGCGCGGCAAGCGGCGCTGAATGCGGGATTTGTCCGATTGCGGCCGGTACTGATGACCGCGCTGGCCATGATTCTGGGCATGATGCCCATGGCGCTCGGGCTTGGCGAAGGCGGCGAGCAGAACGCACCGCTCGGACGCGCGGTTATTGGCGGATTGCTGTTGGCGACTTTTGCGACGCTGTTCTTTGTCCCCGCATTCTTCTCGGTTGTACATGGATGGCTGGGAAAAAGGAATCGTACCAAGCGCCACGAGAAACAGGCGGCGACCTTCGATGAGTTTGATTAACGGATTTGGAAGGGTCTTTGGAGCAGGTTATGAGTAACGAATCGACTTCCAACGAAAGCCGGGGAGCCGGAGAGCAAGGCGAACACAAGAGGATGCCGCACGAGGGGCACGAGAATCAGCACGCTCCCGAGGCGAAGCCAATCGCGACCGGGGTAGCAGTGACTGCACTGGTGATCGTGTTAATTGTTTTGGCGGCACTAGCGACGTTGGGTATCTTGAGCCGGATTCATCGCATGAGCGTTCTGGCGGAGTCAACGCAGGAACTCGCCGCTCCGGTGGTTATCGCTCTTGCGCCGCAGCAAGGGGCGCCGGTTGATACGTTCACGTTGCCCGGGAATGTCACGGCATTCACCGATTCGCCCATCTATGCGCGCACATCGGGATATCTGACCAAGTGGTACTACGACATCGGCTCGCATGTGAAGAAGGGGGCGCTGCTGGCCGATATCGCGACCCCAGAGCTGGATCAGCAACTGGCGCAGGCTGAAGCAGAACTGGGAACGGCTGAGGCGAACGCGAAGAATGCGAAGGCGCAGGCACAGCGTTATCAGGGACTGGTGACGACAAACGCTGTTTCACAACAGGACACAGAGAACTTTACGAACCAGGCTGCCGCCACCGCGTCCTCAGTGAAATCGGCGCAGGCGAATGTGGAGCGCTTGAAGCAGCTGCAGTCTTTTGAGAAGATCTACGCTCCCTTCGATGGTGTGGTCACAGCTCGCAATATCGACATCGGCCAGCTCATCGACACAGGTGCAGCGCGCGAACTGTTTCACATGCAGGCGCTGAACACTTTGCGCGTGTACGCCAACGTGCCGCAGATGTACTCGGCGAATCTCAAGCGGGGGACAAAGATCGATATCTCCTTCCCAGAGCATCCCGGGCAGATGTTCCAGGGGACGCTGGTGAGAACGTCGAATGCAATCGATCCAACGAGCCGCACGCTGCTGGTGGAGATCGATGTGGATAATCGCAAGGGGGAGATGCTGCCGGGCTCGCTGGCACAGGTTCACTTCAAGGCTCCCTCTGTGCAGACATTCGTTGTGCCGGTCTCGGCAATCATCTTCCGCCGTGAAGGTACGCAGGTGGGTACGCTTGGCGCCGACAATACGGCACACGTGGTGCCAGTGACGATTGGCGAAGATGACGGCCGGACGGTGCAGATTGTGAGCGGTCTGAAACCGGGTGATCTGGTGATTCAGGATCCGCCGGACTCTCTGATTGAGGGTGAGAAGGTGAATCCGCAAAAGCCCAATCAGGGCGGGCAGAACGACGAGCAGGACGAAGGGAGCAAACGGTGACGCAGTTGAAACCAAGGCTGCGGGGCCCCGAACTACTTGCTCTGATGTCGTTGCTTGCGGGTTGCACTGTAGGCCCGAACTACCATCGGCCCGATCTATCCACGCCGCCACCGCCGGCGTACAAGGAGAGCGCTGCGAGCGCTGTCGTGCCGCCGCCCAATCCGAACGGGGGGACGTGGAAGCCGGCTACGCCATCGGACGGAATGCTGCGCGGCAAGTGGTGGGAGGTCTACAACGATGCGCAACTGAATGCGCTCGAAGATCAGATTGCCACGCAGAACCAGAACCTGCGGGCCGCGATGGAGAATTATCTGGCGGCACGCGATCAGGTGCGCATCGCGCGCGCGGATTTCTATCCGTCACTGAGCGGAAATGCATCTGGCGACCGGGCCAAGGTTTCCGCGCACAGGCCGCTGGTGCCGGCCGGCGCTGGAACGCAATACACCGACCTTCAGCTTGGAGGACAGGCGAGCTGGGAGCCGGATCTGTGGGGCCGCATTCGTCGCAACGTGGAAGCCTCGCGTGAAAGCGCACAGGCAAACGCTGCCGATCTGGCCAATCTGGATCTTGTGCTGCATGCAGAGCTGGCGACCGACTACTTTGAGCTGCGTGGGCTGGACTCCGATGCTCGGCTGCTGGAGAAAGCTGTCGCTGACTATCAGCATCAGCTTGAGCTGAATCAACAGTTGGTCAAGGGAGGCCTCGCAACAGAGGTTGTGGTTGCGCAAGCTCTCACGCAATTGGAGACCACGCGCGCGCAGCTTGTGGACGTGAACCAGGCGCGCGGTCAGTTTGAGCATGCAATCGCAACGCTGATCAACAAAGAGGCACGCGAGGTGACGCTGCAGCCCGCACCGCTGGATCAGGAACTTCCCAGCATTCCAGTTGGCGTCCCGTCCCAGTTGGTCGAACGACGCGCGGATGTTTCTGCGACTGAGCGGCGAACGGCTGCCGCGAATGCGCGGATCGGAATCGCGATGAGCGCGTACTATCCAAACGTCGTGATTGGCGGTGGAGGCGGATTCGAGAGCACGAACATCGGAACGCTGATTCAGGGGCCGAGCGCGCTTTGGAGCCTTGGGGCTCAGGCTACGCAAATTCTGTTCGATGCCGGACGGCGGCATGCGGTCACCGAGCAGGCGCGCCACCTGTATGAAGCCGATGCAGCGACCTATCGAGCCACCGTGCTGAGCGCGTTCAACGAGGTTGAGGATCGGCTTTCAGATCTGCGGGTTCTCGATCAGGAGACCACGACGGAACAACGGGCCGTGGCCGCAGCGCAGCATTCTCTGGATCTCTCAAACCAGAGATACAAGGGCGGCGTGACGAACTACCTCGAGGTTCTTGTCGCAGAGACTGCTCTGCTGACGAATCAGCGTACGCTGACCGACCTGAAGACTAGGCAGTTCGCAGCGAGTGTCGGGCTTGTGCGCGCGCTGGGCGGCGGATGGGATACGACGCAGCTCCCACATTGAGCGGCGTTCTCCTGATTCGCTCTCTCGCGGCCTGAGTACCGATCTGGCTTGACTCGATGCGCAACTCGCAGAGCATTGCGTCCAGGTATGTTGTTGTCCCGCTATAATTCCGGACGCGAAGAATTTTGCCTCGCATTGGTCGCGACCAGATCGTCCTTGTACCGTGAACGCCTGGCTTGCAATCAATCCGTACGCCCGGAGAAGAGACTCATGTTCAGTTTTTGGAAAGGCACGGCAGGGCGCGTCCTGTCGGCGTCGACGACCTTTGCGCTTGTGGCGGGCTCAGCATTTGCAACTGCTCCCACCCATGCGAGCCATCGGCAATTGACCGTCGACACGTCTGTCACGATCGTTGAGAGCCTTGACGAGCCGGCGCCGGTGCGGAGAGCGACAGATGACCTGCTGAGCGATTTCACAAAAGTGTTTGGACAAGCACCCAGCATCACGGATCATCTGGAAGATTCGGGGCAGGTTGCGATTCTGATCTCCGGGCCGAAGACGCCGGAGTTCGGAAGACGATGCGCAGTGCCGACGGGAACCGAGTCGTTTGCGTTTTCAGTGGTGCATCTCGGCGGCCACCAGGTGCGGGATATGATCTGCCTCACGGGTGCGGACATGCGGGGGACAATTTACGCAATCTACCAGTTCTCGCAGACAGTGCTGGGAACCGACCCGATGTATCTATGGACCGACAAGCAGCCGGGGCGGCGCAGCTCGATTACCCTGCCGGCGGAGTTCGCGAAGGTCTATCCAAGCCCGGTGATCAAGTACCGAGGATTCTTCCCGAATGATGAAGACCTGCTGAGCGGATGGATTCCGGGATCGAAGAGCGAGCGGACGGGGATCTCGCTTCGCGTGTGGGACAACATCTTCGAGACGATTCTCCGGCTCAAGGGCAACATGATCGTTC
>DATNFD010000193.1:0-3742 GCA_035606555.1 Occallatibacter sp. | reverse complement strand
TTCAATGATTCAATGATTCAATGATGCAATGATGCAAAGATGCAATGATTCAATGATTCAATCATTCAATGATTCAATGCCTCAATGACTCCTTCCTAGCTTCTGCACGTCAGCACGGGGCACCGCGCCTTGCGGATGACCTCGCTGGTAAGCGCCCATGGCAAGTGGGCTGCTAAGCGAGGGGTCTCGGTGTGGTTTGCGCCCATGACGATCAGCTCGGATTTATGTATTTTGGCAACTTCAAGAATGCCTTCCGGCAGCAAATCCATTCCGACTGCAAACGTTGGCTTTGAGACCCACTGCACGCTGGACGGAAGCAGGTCGGCAAGTTTGTCTTCACTCTCGCGTTTGCGCGCAGACTGCCATTTGGCAAGTTCCTGCGCCGCATAGATCGGTGGACCGTAAGCAGCGGGCGCAATTTCCGCCGCAGGCATGGGCTCAATCATATGAAGCAGGACGAGGTGACCGCTGCACTCCTGGGCGAGCGCGATGGCGTATGGCAAGGCGTTATTCGAGGCTTCGCCAAAATCGGCCGCGAACAAAACTTCGTGGAAATCGATCGCCTGCGCCGGGGCAGGCGTCACATTTGGCCCCACCGTCAAGACCGGACACGGTGCGAGATGAAGTACCTCTTCGGCGACCGATCCGAGGGCTAATTTCCGGAATCCGCGTCGGCCATGAGTACCCATGATCAGCAGGTCGATGTGCTCGCGCTCGATCACTGATGACAGTACCCTCCACACCTCGCCCTTCTCGACGATCAGGTTATGCGGGAGATCCTTGAGTCTGGCACTCTTGCCCAACCGCTTCATCTGGCGCTCGGCTTCGATACGAGGACGGTCGAGCTCACGTGGCAAAGGATCCATGGGGATCGCTTCCCGCGGTTCGGCTTCGGCGGCATGCACGATAAATAGGTCAGCGGCATACCGGGCGCAAAATGCAATTGCATAGCTCAGGGCCCGCTCCGAGGCTTCGGAGAAGTCGGTGGCCAACAGAATGCGCTTGAACGAAACCTCTTCCGGACGCTTCCTGTGGGTGGGTTCGGCTACGAAGGTTGCAAGCATACACACCTCCCAGTCAACCCTCGAAGGTACGCCTCGAGAGCACCAGACGAGGTGATCCACCTTACTTATCAATGTGATGGCGGTCACGACTGCAACTTGTGACCCAGAACACTGAACTGCTTGGCAACTGCTGTTCTAATTGCCAAGCTGCCGAATTGTGGGCTGGCTGTCTGTTGTGAATAGCGACCCGCCCCTGTCCTCCACCTGGCCCTGCGCAACGCAGGAAAGGAGGTCGTTATGTTCGCTCTCAGGATGGTCCAACTGATCGAATCGCACGCCGGAGCTTTGTCGGATGAACTCATGCATCGTCTGAAGGCCTCCGGAAGCTGCCCCGACTTGCTGCAGAAAGTGCCCTCACAGGAGATCATGATGCGGACGCACGAGATTTATCGCAACCTGAGCGACTGGATCTTATCGAAAACGCAGTCGGAAATCGAGGAGCGATACGTGGGTCTGGGCGTCCGGCGCGCCAGGCAGGGAGTTCCTTTCAGCCAGTTCTTGTTTGCGCTGAACACCACCAAAGAATGCCTGTGGACATACCTCGAGCGAGAAGGACTGCTGGAGTTCCCGGTGGAGTTGCTGGGTGACCTCGATCTGCTGCATTCGATCGGGCGCTTCTTCGACCATGCCGCGTACTCAGGCTCGCTTGGATATGAGACCGTCATGCGCGAAGAGGATGCTCATCTCGCGCTGGCGTCGGTTGCGGTGAGAGCGAAGGCGTAGGCCGGATGCATCGAGTGCCACCCTATTGTGTGGAACAGCAATGAGCGGCGAGCTGTGAGCGGTGAGCAAGCAACCCACCGGGAATATCTTGCACCTCCTAGGTGCCTGCTCTTGCTCGCTGCTCACTGCTGATGCTGTCCTCTTCCCTCCACTACAATTAACTTGTGCCACGCAAGCGCAAAGTCCAGGTGAAATGTCCCACGTGTAAGCAGACGGTCGCCGTTGGGGCCGAGGACTTCCCTTTCTGCAGCGCGCGCTGCCGGCTGCTGGATCTCGGCAAATGGGCCAGCGGGAAGTATGTGGTGTCGTCACCGGTGCAGGACATTAGCGACCTGCTGGAGCATTCTGACATCAGGAAGAACGAAGATGAGTGAGGTGGCGGTGGAGAGGGTCACACCGGTTTCTTCTGCACCGCTGTGGGCGACGCTGGTCGCCACTTTCTTTGGCATCGGACGATTGCGACCCGGGCCGGGCACCTGGGGATCAGCAGGAGCGGTGTTGATCTGGGCGGTAGTCTGGAGATGGATCCCGGCACAGGCTCACTCGGTCGTGCTGGCTGGTCTGGCGCTGCTGGCCATCGTGGTTGGGATTCCGGCAGCTACCCGGTTTGCGAGGGCTTGGCAGCTGAAGGACCCGCAGTCTGTAGTAATCGACGAGGTTGCCGGTCAGTGGATCACATTGCTGTTCGCGCCGATTTCATGGAAAACGCTGCTCCTGGGCTTTATTCTTTTTCGCGCGTTCGATATTCTGAAACCGCCACCAGTGCGCCAACTGGAAGGCTTGCCTGAAGGCACGGGCATTGTGGTGGACGACGTCGCCGCGGGCCTGTACGCACTGCTGGTGATGCAACTTGTTCTACATTTCCGGCTTCTTTCACTGTAATCTGCATGACGATTGCCGACCGCATCCTGGGCAGGAAGAGTCCGAATGGACAGCCGCACATCGAGGCGGTTTCACCGGCGGCTGCCTTGCCTGGGGGCGAGGTGCGAATCATTGGCAGCGGGCTGCGTCCTCCGGAGTTGAAGCGGCCGCGAGTGCGGTTTGGAGAAGTAGAAGGGCCGGTGGTAATTAGCTCTGACGATTTCGTGGTGGCGCGCGTGCCCCAGGGCGCGGCTTCGGGCGGAGTGGTAGTCTCGACGAACGGTCATTCCAGCAATTCGGGCCAACTGCGCGTGGCAACGCCTCTCGCGGAGAACCTGCATCCCGTCACCAACCCGGCGCTCGATGCCGAGGGGAATGTCTTCGTCACGTTCTCCGGATCTCGTGGCCAGAAGGTACCGGTCTCAATTTTCAAGATCGACACCAATTACCACGTGAAGCCGTTCCTCACCGAGATGATGAACGCGACATCGATTGCATTCGACCGCGCCGGCGAGATGTACGTTTCGTCGCGGTACGACGGAGCGGTTTATCGCGTGGCACCGAATGGGACCATGTCGACCTATGCGGAGAGCATGGGCGTGGCCACGGGAATTGCTTTTGATAAGGCGGAGAATCTCTACGTCGGCGATCGCAGCGGGACAATTTTCAAGATTGCGCGCGATCGCCAGATTTTTGTGTTTGCTACGTTGGAGCCCAGCGTTTCAGCGTACCATCTGGCATTCGGACCTCACGGCGACTTGTTTGTGGCTGGACCAACGCCATCGAGCTTCGACGCGGTGTACAAAATCGATCCGCATGGGGCTGTGTCGGTGTTCTATCGCGGCTTGGGACGTCCACAAGGTCTGGCATTTGATCGCGATGGAAACTTGCACGTGGCTGCATCCTTAGGAGGAAAGCGCGGGGTCGTGAAGATCACGCCCGATGGCAACGCTTCCCTCGCGGTTGCAGGACCAAACCTTGTTGGCTTGGCGTTTGCACCTGGACGGTCCGCCATCCTGGCCAGTACCAGCGCCGTTTACCACCTCGCCTGGGACACGGCAGGTCTTCCTCTCGTCGACCTGAGCTAACCTTTT
>DATNFD010000192.1:0-17867 GCA_035606555.1 Occallatibacter sp. | reverse complement strand
TCAGAACTCCCAACAGAGGCGCGACCAGCTCCAACTCTGGTTGCATGAATACAACTGGCACAGACCGCACACCAGCCTGGGCCATCAAACCCCTATTACAAGGGCAGGTCTCATCAGGAACAATCTGTTGACACTACACACTTAGTCCCTACCTCCCTAGTCCTTTCCCCTTTGTCCAACGGTCGTCCCTAAACCCTGTTCTCTAATCCCTGCCGCTGGATACCTATTTACAAAATAGCTATCCAGCGCTACTATTCGTCCATGGCTAGAAACTCCGATGACCGCGATCTCTTCCCCGGCGCTCTCGAGATCATGATTTTGCAATCGCTTCGTCATAAACCCATGCATGGCTATGCTCTGGTGAAACACATCAAGCAGGTCTCTAACGATCTGCTCCAGGTGGAAGAGGGCTCGCTTTACCCGGCACTTCAGCGGATGCTCCGCGAAGGTCTCCTCGAGTCCAAAGAAGGACTCTCCGCCAAGGGCCGCCCCACGCGCATCTACCGCGTTACCGCCTCTGGAATTCGCCACCTCGAGAAAGAGCTCTCCAGCTTCGGCAAGATGTTCGACGGCATCACCCGCGTGCTTGCCTTTTCCCAATCCTGATCGAAAGCATCGCATCCCGCACCGCAAACCGGCTCAATCCCGACGCAAGGCTCGCAGGAGATCAAGATGAACCCACTTTCACGGCTTCTTGGACGCACTCGCCGCTACAGCGACATCGACATCTCCATCGAAGAGCACATCCAGGAACGGGCCGACGAGCTTGAGGCCGAAGGCATGCCGCGCAGGCAAGCTGAACAGGCCGCCCGCCGCGAGTTTGGCAATGTAGCTCTCCTCCAGCAGCGCAGCCGCGAGCAGTGGCAATGGCCGCCTCTCGAATCTCTACTCGCCGATCTCAAATTCACGTTTCGCCGCCTCCGCAAAACCCCTGCCTTCGCAATCACTGTCCTGCTTACTTTGGCCATCGGCATCGGGGCGAACACAGCAGTCTTCAGCGTCATCGACGCAGTGCTCTTGAAAGCCCTCCCTTATCCCGACTCCGATCAGCTCGTCGCCCTGTGGCTCAACGCCCCAGGAGCATCCGGGCTTGCCAACTTCGAAAGCGGACTTCGGCTCTCTGAATCGATGTACTTCACCTTCTCCGAACACAATCATTCCTTTCAATCGCTCGGAGTGTGGGTACAAAACACAGCCAACGTGACGGGAATCGCTCAACCTGAGGAAGTCCACACCATCCTCATTAGTAATGGTCTCCTGGAGACGCTCAACGTTCCTCCAGCGCTCGGACGCTGGCTCTCCCCTGCTGATCAGGATCCCCACGGAGCGAAGCGCGTGATGCTCAGCTACGGCTATTGGCAACGCCGCTTCGGCGGCGACAAGGCCGTGCTTGGCCGAAGCCTCCAACTCGACGCGGAAACGCGTGAGATCGTTGGTGTCATGCCGCGCGGGTTTCGCGTCGTCGACAACGACTTCGATCTCCTCGTTCCTCTCCAATTCGATCGCGCCACTGCGATTCTCGCCGGCTTCGGATATAACGGAATCGCCCGCCTCAAGCCCGGAGTTTCGATTGCCCAGGCGAATGCGGATATCTCTCGTCTCATCGAGACCTGGATGCACACATTCAGGAACGGTCCAGGCTCCAATCCCTTCTACTATCGCGTGTGGAGGATCTCTCCGGACTTCCGTTCCCTCAAGCAGCAGGTGGTCGGAAACATCAAGGGCGTGCTCTGGGTCGTGATGGCCACTGTTGGTCTCGTGATGCTCATCGCGTGCGTCAATATCGCCAACCTGCTCCTCGTGCGCGCCGACTCGCGCCAAAGCGAACTCGCTGTTCGCGCTGCTCTCGGAGCCGGACGCGGACGGATTGCTCGTGAACTCCTCATTGAGAGTGTGGCACTCGGCCTGATAGGCGGATTGTTCGCGCTTGGCGTTGCATTTGCCGGGCTCAAGCTTCTCGTTGCTTTTGGGCCCTCGAATCTCCCCCGCCTCAGCGAAGTCACATTGAATTCAGGTTCGTTGGTCTTTGCTTTGCTCCTCTCGTCCGTCTCAGGGCTGTTCTTTGGATCTATCCCCGCCCTGAAGTTCTCCACCACCCGCGCCATCGCGGCGCTCTCCGGCAGCAAACGGACTTCAAGCGACAGCCGAAGCCGCAATCGCTCACGCAATGTTCTCGTCGTCGCCCAGGTCGCGATGGCGCTTGTACTACTCGTGAGCGCGCTTCTCATGATCCGCACCTTTGCTGCATTGCGCAACGTCGACCCCGGATTCGGAGATCCCGCCCAGGTTGAGACGCTGCGAATATCCGTACCCGAACTCCTCGTCTCGGATCAGGTTCAGGTCACTCATCTTCTGAACCAGATTTCCGACAATGTATCCGCGATACCCGGGGCTCAATCCGCGGCATTCGCAGGTGCTGCGCCCATGGAGGGCATTGATCCGAACTGGGACGAAATGGCTGCTGAGGGTAAGGTCTATCCCGGTGGTGAACCTCCCTTGCGCCTCTTCAATTACGTTTCGCCCGGCTTCTTCAAAACAATGGGTACGTCAATCCTTGCAGGGCGCGAGTACACCTGGGACGATGCCTACGGGCTCCGCAACAACATCATCGTGTCTGAAAACTTTGCGCGTGAAAACTGGGGCTCTCCGCAGGCTGCAATCGGCAAGCGAATACGCCAGTTCTCCAAGATGCCCTGGCAGATCATCATTGGCGTTGCGCAGGACGTCCGTCATAACGGTGTCGATGAGAAGGCACCGGAAATCATTTACTGGCCGGCAATGTTCAACAGCCCTTACACGCAGAAGCCCGTCATCACCGGTCCCCGTGCGGTCACCTTCGTAGTTCGCAGCAAGCGTGCGGGCTCTGAAGCTCTCGTCATGGACATCCAGCGTGCTGTCTGGGCCGTCAATGCCAATCTGCCCGTCGCCACACCAGGAACCATGCAGGACATTTACGCAAAATCCATGGCGCGCACGTCCTTCACTCTGAGTATGCTGGCCATTGCGGGCACCATGGCGCTTCTGCTCGGAATCATCGGGATCTATGGCGTCATCTCGTACGCTGTTTCGCAGCGTACGCGCGAGATCGGCATCCGCCTCGCGCTGGGAGCACAAAAATCCGAACTGAAGTGGATGTTTGTGCGTTCGGCCCTGGTGTTGACTGCCACTGGCGTTGCGATCGGCACTCTTGGGGCCGCAGCTGTTACACAGTCGATGAAGTCGCTGCTCTTCGGGATCAGCCCGCTCGATCCCCTCACTTATCTGACCGTTCCCATCGTGCTCTGTGCAGCAGCAGCGCTGGCGAGCTATTTGCCCGCAAGACGGGCAGCAGGAATCGATCCCGTCGAGGCTTTACGCGTCGACTAGTTCTTGGCGCTGAGATTATCGCGGTTGACGTAACCAACTGATGGAGTCCAGCTCACCGTGTCATGCGCATTGTCACCGTTCGCGTGGACCTCAAACCTGAGCACGTCACCCTGCGCAACCTGGATCGTATCCACGTCCGTCGCGTACCCGGCCTGATCGTGCACCGCGATGACCTGCCTTCCGCCCGTCGCCGGCCAGATCTGAGTCACTCCGCCTGAAGTGACCAGATTGATGCTGGCGTGAACGCCGCCGCCACCGCGTGTATCCGACCTCAGCACCCGACCTCTGACGCTGATTGTGCCTGCTCGCGGAGCCACCCACGCCCGCGCCACACCACCGCTGTTGCAACTGCCCGAGCAACTCGCGGGGAGCAGGTTGAACGCGCTTACGTACTGCTGGTCGCTCTTCATCCAGGTACCGTTCTCCAGCGTGGATGAATACTCGGGCAGATCGCTCCAGTTCGAGCTTGATGACTCGTACTGGTAATGCCACTGATTCTTGCCCTGCACAGATGAGAAGTGCTCAGCCGCGAAATTCGCCACCAGCGCGGTCTGGCGTTGATTCACATCCTTGATTAGCCCGATGTTTCTGCCAGCTAAAAACGGGCCGTGCTCCTCGAAGAACAGATTGTTCCCAATCTTTCCCGAGGGCGCGCCATATCCTCGCCCCTTATTGTCTTCCCAGATCGATGCCGCACCAGGACGATGCGAGTGGGCGTTTTGCGCGAAAGTATTGCTGCTGAAATCAATTGAATCCGTATGATCGCCGGGATGAATATTAAGAATCTCCACTGCCGGCCCAGCGTTTCCCGCGAAAAAATTCCCCTGCAGCGTTACATTGCTTTCCGACCATTCGAAATCGATCGCCGTCTCATCAGGGCTGCCGGAGTGCGGAACACCAAAAAAGATGTTGTTGATAAAAGTGACCTTGTGCACTCGGCCCAGGATCACCGCTGCCGTTCCGGTGGGCGTTCGGCATCCAGCCTCATCGAAGAGAACCGAGTTGATCAAGGTCACATTCGACATGCCCAGAAGGCGAAGCGCGTCACTGCATCCCAATCCGGCGCGCTGATAAATGTCTGCCGCGTGTCCGTTATCGCTTGCAAAGACGAGCCCGTTGATCACAACGTCCTGGAATGCGTTGTGACCGTCCTGGTTGTCAATCGTATTCGTCTCCGCATCGAAGGCAAGGCTATCTACGTTATTTGCACCGCGGATATCAGTAACGGAAACGCCCTTCAGTACATATTGTGAAGCTGAGAACGTTACATATGAAGCTATGTTGAACAAAATTCCCGAAGAGAGATTGATGTTCAGACTGGACGCAAACGGATCAGGAACCTTCCGTTGGACTGGATAATCGGGCGAAAAACCTGACCAGATCCCTTTGTTGTCGTGTGCATAGATGCGGCTGATATTGATCCCGCTGTTGAAAAGTTGCGTGTAGTGCAACAGAATCCCGACGCTCGCCCGACCCACTTCCAGATCACTGATGTTCCAGTAGCTCCCGTCCATAAGGAGCACGCAAATGTCGCTCACCGCTTGATTCCGCAGAATCTTGGGATCAGGTCCTGAGCCGTACGCTGCCAGGGTGATGGGCTCACCTGGTGTTCCATGACCGGCAACCGATAGCTGCTGGTTCCAGTTTCCGCCTCGCGCCAACAGTATCTGATCCCCGGGAGCAAAACTCCTGATCTTGTTTGCTGGAGAAAAGCTGCACCACGGCTGCGCAATGCTGTGCGCACCAGCGTCGCTACAGTGAGAGTCCGAGCGATTGTTAATGTAATAGGTTGCTCCAGCCGCATAGGCAGGAGCAGCAAATCCCATCACGCCGACCAGGACGGTCCACGCGCCGACAAGACGCATCGGTTTTCTTGTAGCTCGACCCGCTTCCGGGTCCCGCCGCGAACTTAAAGTGCGGACAAACTCTGTGAAATCAGGGTGGGTGATTCCGGTTCGGCGGGCGCAATTCGAATGCAGCAGGTGCAACAAACCCAAGGCACAACTCCAGCGTCGACGTGAACCACGTCGCAAAAAAACAACAGAACTTTCCCTTACGCACGCGCGAAATATCGATCGCAATCGCGGCGGGAGCGTTCGAACTGTTGATTGATTAGCTAAAGTCTACACAATGCAATGGGAGTCTTGCATGTAATTTGCGTCACATTGGCACAACAGTACTGTCTCGATCACTGGTTTTTTGGCTTGCGCTTTGACCACGCAAACGGTAACAATCCGACTCTGTAGTCAAAACGTATACTTGAATTGCGCTTACCCCTTGATTTGTTTGGATTTTGCTGAAAATTGCGCATGACGCCCTGAGGGAGACCCGATGTCCACCGCTCCTGCTCAAATCTGGAATGGCTCCACCTTCCACATCGAACGCTCGCCGGGCCAGCTTCCCGGATCGCTTATCTTCCGATTTTCCGGCCCTTTTACCGCCCGGGACATGTATGCGTCGCTTACTCCAGCAGCGCTCAAAAGTCTCTTTGAAAATGAGCCCGCCTCCCGGCCTTCGTCCTCAATAACCATCTTCGATCTCACCGACGTTCCCTATATAGACTCGTGTGGTCTCGGCCTGATCGTCGGTCATTTCGTCCGCTGCCAAAACAAAGGCGTTCAGTTTGTCACCGCCGGTGTGGGCCCGAGGGTTCTTCAGCTTTTCAAAACCACAAAAGTCGACCGCCTTTTCCCGATGACCACCACTGTGGACGAAGCGGCCGCTCTCTCCCACCGCAAGGCAGACTGAGACTCGAGTTGCTCTCCCGAACTCACTGATTCTTCCGCAAATTGCGCATTTCCTGACGCGCTGATCGATCCGTCCCAGAGCACTATGCCGGCTGCCGAACCGATCGCACGACATTATCACTGCGGCGGCTGGTTCTTCTCGCCTCGGAAGCCTCCTGCTCCGTTCATCTTTCATCAGACAACTCCACCCAGGGCAGACTGAATCTTCTGCGCTTGGGTTCCATCTTTCCCTGGGAGCAGATTGCGTGACGCAAACCGAAGTCCCAAGCATGCCACTGTCCCCATCGATCGCGTCGCTGAAGGAATACCTTCGCCACCCACTTCGGCAACGATGCAGGCAACAATAATGGACAGGCATGAGCATACTTAGCTCCGGAACGCTGAAACGAGATGCATGCGAGTTCAGATTCCAGGTCTATTCACTGGAGGCTGGCATCAAGCCAGAGCTGCGCTCTCGTCTTTGGAAACCCTCGTCGCCTTGTGTTATATTTTTGAAGGACCGGTGAGTATTCTGCCGCTCCACGTTGTGCTTCAATCCCGCCGCACAACGGTTCCAACCCTCTGGACGCGTAGCTCAACTGGCAGAGCATTCGGCTCTTAACCGACAGGTTGTAGGTTCGATTCCTACCGCGTCCACCATCACCTGACAACTCAACATCCTGGCCGCAGATATGCGCATCTGCGCTCTTCTTATTTGCGTGGAGAGGAATTAAGACGTGAGGGCTGGAAGTTAGAAGGTAAATGCCACGCCCGCACCGATGCTACGCTGATCCTGAGCAAACACCACCATACCTGAGTTGGTGATGTACGGCCGGTATCCTTCCGCGAGCAGATTGCTCACGTTCAGGAGAGCTTCCACATCTACTCCATTGGCATGTGTCGAAATCGGCTGCCTCAGTCGTAGATTGAAGTAGGGTTCGATCGCGCCGACCGAATATGGAGCAATGGCCGTGACTGTGTCAGCCGGTTGCCATCGATAACTTGCGCGCCACCGTGTCCCGGTGCCTTCCAAAGTTCCCGATAGCGATATCGCATACATTTGAGCCCGTCGTGGTCGTGCGGCGGAAAGAATCTGGTTGAGCCCCGTCGAATGTACCACCGCAGGTATGCCCATGGCATTGCCATTTGCATAGGCTATCTTGATATTTCCACCTGCCATCCGGTGCTCGACCGTGGCAACCACGCCCGCACTCGAGAAATCCTGTCCGGCTCCGCGCATCAAACCGCTTCTCGGATCGCGTAACACATCGTCGCTCCCCGACCGCGCACCGCTGGCCTCGATTACGGGATTCTCAATGTGATCTGAGAAGAACGCGAAGGAAACTCCCGAAGCGTCCGTACGACGCTCCCACGAGATTTCCTGGTGCATTCCGCGCTCCAGCGTCAATCTCCCATCCCGGACCACCGGCCGCGGCAGAAAATAGCCCGCCTCCGATTGGTCCTGTCCGGCCACGGGTATCGCCGTGGCCATGCGATAACTTATGGTCGATATAGGTCCATGCCAGCTCAGCGTCGTGAAGGGTAATGCAGTCAGAACTGTATTAGGCGAATTCTGGTTGAACCGTGCCAATACCTGCTGAGACCCGGCTTCGACGGTAAACTCATCGCCTAAGTTGATCGTCTCGGCGCTGCGCATCATCGCTTCGTCCAGCCCCTCGGCATCAGGACCCTCTACAACTGGGTGAATCGAAATGGCCGCCAAGGACTCGACCGCTCCGGCAAATCCGAGATCCTGCCGGAAACCAAGCATGGATTCCATCCCCTCATCCGTATTCGGAGCGAAATCGACGCGTGCCAGCAGTTCGCGACTATTTGAAGGAGTATCTTCAACGCTGGCGGAGAATCGTTCTCCGCTCTCGCCGAAGGTTCCTTCCTGTCCAGTCGCCATTAATCGCGCTTTGAGCTTTGGCTTGCCGCCAGGCCGGTCTGACACAACAACGAGCGGACCATCTTCGAGCCACCGAAGCAGTGGCCGATTCGCCGCGGAGCGCAGCGTCCACTCCCAATCGTCTTTGTTGGCGTTTACCGCCTTGGGTTCAGCGGGAAGCCACTGCATCACTTCGTACAGTGTGCTCAACGTCAGGTTCACTACTGCATTTGTTCGGACTCTTACGTTCTCCCGCAACGATGGCAGAAATGAGGTACCCATCGCCTTCACTGCATAGTGACCGGGCAACACTTTTGAGAAGGTATAGAGGCCTTTGTTGTTTGTATAAACTGCGGCAACCACAGTCAGATCGGGCCTCAGCAACTCCACCGCTGCACCCAGTTGCGGGACGCCTGCTGAATCACGCACAATGCCTGAGACGGTCCCATTCGGCGCGCCTCCCACGGACGCACCAAAGCCGGACACGCCAGATGCTGCGATCAGCGCGATCAGGGAGACGAGATGGAGCCTGCGAATCATCACTTGCGTTGGTGACCCGGCGGCGTCCTGGCAAAGCCCTGGGAATTGACCACTCGAGACTCACAGGTTCCCGATCTACTGCCGGTTAACCTACCTTGCGGAGCCCTTCGTTCTATTCCACGACAAAAGGTGCCGATTGCGCAATCTCTTGTTTTGAGATTTCGTCATTTACTTTCACCGTCACCTTGTACTTGCCGGGTTGCAGCCCAGCTACCGGCAGTGTCTTTTCCACCGTGAGCTGATCACTGTGTTCGCCGAAGTCCTTTGAATCCTGCTCTTTCTCGAATACGACGGTGTTCGTCGCTGTGTCGATGATCTGATACGTGACCTTCGCTTCGTTCGCCTTGGTCTGATCATTGATGCCCAGGTTGTAAACCTGCATCCAGAAGTTCAACTCCTGGTTACGTTTATAGTTCACCGGAGTAGCTGCATTAGGCGTCACCCGCGGGCAAACATGTATGTTTCCAATTACGCAATTGCCCTGCCCGATATCGTGAGAGCTCACGGGATAGATCCGGTCCGCCAAAATGAGGGAAGATGTACCAAGCTTTTCATCGTGGTACTGCGGAACTTCAAGACTTCTACCGTAGACGCCGATATGGTCCGGATTGTTCACATCCTTGATTGCTATATCAAGGCGATAGAGACCGGGGAGAAGCGGTACGGCTTTCCAATAGATAGACTTACGATCCAAAGATGCCTGCAGAAGCTCTGCGGGTTGCTGCACTGAGACCGTATCTTCAAAGGTCTGGACGGTCTTATGTGTGAGCGTGGTCACCTTGCCCAGGATATTCACCACACCGGTCGCCACCCCGTCCTTGGTCACAAATGTGACATCGCGATTCTTGATCTGCACCGTGATCGGAACCAGAACAGTACTGGATGTCACCTTCACCAGATCTGTCCGAACATCGAACGGGAATACCGGCCCTTGCATGATCTTGTGTTCGCTGATTGCACTTTCCAAGTCGTGGAATTTGATCGGTGGAGGTGCAAACAGTTTGGCTGCCATCTCGATGCGATCGAACTGCTTCGATTCGTTGGAACTCCCCAGCGGCCCTGTTCCGAGGCTTTCAAAGCCACCTTTGAACCGATCCGCCTTTTTCGCCATCCCAATTGACTCCCACTGCGTCAGGCCGGCTCCGGGAACCTTCGCCAATGCGTCCTTTTCGCCACGATCAATCGTGAAGTGGTAATCGCCACACTGGCACGTATCCACAAACTCAATATCGATGTTGTCGCCCACGCCCTCGAGATACCGGTAGTGCCACACCTCAAACGGAAACGTCGATGTCTCGCCTCCGCCTTCGTCCAGAGGCCGATTGTAAGACCCGCCGGATGGATGCGAATCGATCGAATCTGGGGCTCCAAATGAAATGTAAATATGACCGCGATCTGTCTTCCAACCCGGCTTGCCGGCTGCATAGTGATCGTTAGCGTACTGGATGCGTCTGTAGTGCTCTTCCCGGAACTCATTATCCGGTGAGTCCGGATTCGGATTGCGCCGCAGCCAGAACTGTTCGATGAAAGCCTCGCGCTCCTCGTCGTTGCTCAGACTTTTGAACGCCTTCCGCTCCTCGTCCGTAATGATGTACGCCACGTCCTGGTCGAGCCAGGTCTTGAACGGCCCTTTCAACTCTTTCCGGAGTTCCTTCTGCGCTTTGAACTCGGCATCGTCTGAACGCTTCCGCTTCAGCGGATCCGGTTCATCCGGAGCACCGCTATCCTGACCGGATGCTGGCCGGGCCTTAAGTGCCGGATCCTCAGTCTGTTGAGCGTGGGTTCGATGGGCGGGAATGAGGACCAGGCCGCACCCAAGTGCGACAATCAGGACCGAACGGCCGTTGAAAATCATTGCGTCAAAATGCTCCCTACAAGTGCCTTTATTCTACGGTCCGCAAAGGTGCCCGGCAAGGCATGATGAACCAGCCGCTGGCGATTCGACGCCTCCGCATTCAGAATGTCACCCATTTGTCACATTTTTCGTCTCATGAGCCCTCAATTTCTGAGACAAACGGCCTGTCTGCCGCGTCATTTCAATGAACGCAATCTTTCTGTTAAATCTGCTGCGAGCTTCGCCCCAAGTTGTGCCGGTCTCCAGCAGCCTCCGAAGGTCCGGTCCCCACAACCGGAATCGGGCAGGATTCCGTCAGCCACCATCCGTCTTCGGACGTGGATGAATTCATGGGTGACGGGAACCTCGCAGGATGAAACTGCGTAGAATGAGTAGGAGACTCCCGGAGTTTTAGCGACCAATGAAAAAGATTCTTCTGATCGTCGGTGCTGTCATTGTGGCTATCGCCTTGGTTACCGTCTTTGTTTACAAACAGCAGTCGGGCTATACAAAGGTCCTCACCGCCAAGATCCACAAACAGGATCTGGCGACGGTCGTCAGTGGAACCGGCCAGATTAAGCCCAAAACCATCGTGAATGTGGGTGCCAATGTGATGGGCCGAGTAACCCACTTCTACGTGAAAGAGGGCGACACAGTTAAGAAGGGCCAGATAGTTGCCACTATCGAAAATGTCCAGCAGCGGGCCAATGTTGCCGGACAGGAAGCTGCCATCTCAGCCGCCAAGACAGACATCAATTCTTACATTGCCGCCGAAAAGACGGCCGAGGCAAATGTAGACCGCGCCAAAGCCGATCTGGAACAAAAGAAGCTCGATTGGGATCGCGCCCAGAGCCTCTTCAAGGCTGGCATCATGGCCAGACAGGACTTTGACAGCAAGAAAGCCGCTTACGACACTGACGTCGCGACCGTCGCCCAGATGCAGGCCCAGCTAAACCAGGCCAAGGCGCAGACTGAATCCGCTCGCGGTCATTTGCAGACGCAGGTTGCCACCCTCCGTGCCAACCAGGACATGCTCGAGAAAACCATCGCAATCGCGCCCTTCGACGGCATCGTGACCAACATGCCGGTCAAAGAAGGTGAGACTGTGGTCACCGGCATTCAGAACACGGCCGGATCAACCCTGATGACTCTGGCGGACATGAGTGTGATCACCGCCGAAGTCAAGGTCGACGAAACCGATATCGTCAACATCAAGGACGGCCAGCCGGCCGACGTCACAGTCGACGCTATTCCCGGCAAGGTATTCAAGGGCCACGTCACTCTCGTCGGAGATCAGGCATTGCTGCGCTCAACCGGCATCGCCACCTCGCAGTCCACCACCGGCACTGAAGAAGCGAAGGATTTCAAGGTGGTCGTGACCCTCGACGAGTCTTCCGATCAACTGCGTCCCGGCCTCTCCACTACCGCCAAAATTACAACAGCTCAAAAATCCGACGTGCTCTCATTGCCAATTCAGGCACTGACGATGTACACGCCGCCTGCACCATCTTCTGGAAGTAGCAAGGTCGAAGCCGCCTCATCCTCCTCTCCCAGCAAGGCGCCTCCAGTTCAAGGCGTCTACGTGGTCGAAAAGGACGCTCATGGCAAGCAGCGCGCGAAGTTTGTGCCAGTCAAAACCGGCATCACTGGGGCAACCGACATCGAGGTACTTAGTGGCCTCAAAGATGGCGATGAGATCGTGACTGGACCGTACAAGACACTCCGTAGCCTGAAGAATGGCGCCCTTCTCAAGCGGGACAAACAGCCCGTTGCGGGACAGCCCGGCAGCACCACATAGTCCACCCGCACCATCTGATCACGCTTAAGCAGGTCACACGAGAAGTCAAAAGAAGGATAGGTTCAAATGGCTCTGAACAGCGTCATATCTGAGGTGGAAGAGCAAAATTCATCCGGTCCGAACGGTGACATGATCGTCGTGGAGGATCTGTGGCGCACTTACGACATGGGATCGGAGCAGCAGGTTCACGCGCTTCGCGGCGTCAATCTCCGCATCAAGCACAACGAATACGTCGCCATCATGGGCCCCTACGGCTCCGGCAAATCAACTCTGATGAACCTTATCGGCTGCCTCGATACACCGTCCAAGGGTAAGTACTGGCTCAATAGCCAGCTTGTCAGTGAACTCGATGATGACGAGCTTGCCCGCATCCGCAATAAAGAAATCGGATTCGTATTCCAGACCTTCAACCTGTTGTCCCGCGCAACCTCGCTGCACAATGTCGAGCTGCCCTTGATCTACAACGGCACTCCCGCCGCCGAGCGTATTGAACGCGCCAAACAGGCTCTCACTAACGTCGGCCTTGAGTCGCGTATGAACCACAAACCTAACGAGCTCTCCGGCGGACAACGCCAGCGCGTCGCCATCGCCCGTGCTCTTGTCAACCGGCCCTCCATCATCCTGGCCGACGAGCCCACCGGAAACCTCGACTCCAAAACCGGTGTCGAGATCATGTCTCTTTTCGATCAGCTCCAGGCCAAGGGCAACACCATCGTCCTTGTCACCCATGAACCCGACATCGCCGAGTACGCGCATCGAGTCGTCCACATCCGCGACGGCCAGATCTATTCTGACGAGCCATCAAAGCGCTTCAGAAAGTGATCCCTTTTTCAGTCACAACGAAAAGGCCATCGCCTCCGCAATGGCCTTTTCTGCTGGAGCCCATCTTTCGTTTACCCGCCCGCCCTCGTTCCGCCTCGATTGCTCCCTTGTTCCTTCTGTTACTGGGGGCGCGACTGCCCCTGGTTGTTCTTCGGCGGAGTCGTCACCGGCTTGCGTTCATATCGTGGCTTCTCTTGCACCGGATCCGCGCACAACGAAGAATCCTGCCCTCTGCTCAACCCGGGGACGAAGTCCTGTCCGTGGCAAAGATGTTCCTTCATCTTCGCCGCATCACGCCCAAACAGCAGCTGGTTGCGCTCAATCCCGGTTTGCGGATCAACATCGAAACGGTAAACAGAATCTTCAGCGGACTTCTGCTTTCCGTAGTCGAGGTGAGTCCAGGTACCCAACACCTCATGCCCATTTGAGTCAGCCATCACGGCGAAAACCTGCGTTTGAGTCACGCCCAGCGGCGCCTTCGCGCTCCAGACTGCAATCGTCTTCCCGCCGCCCTGCAGCCACCGCGCGGCCCACGTATGCTGCCGCAGATCGTAGTGCAGTGTCGTGAAATACGTCGTACCCTCACAGTCGCTGCAATCGTCGTACAGCACACCCAGTTCACGCGGGGATGTGACGTCCAGGAGCAGCCAGTCGGCGATCCGTAGATTCGTGCCGTCGATGATGTGCGTCAGCGCTCGATTCGCCAGCGAAACGCTCCAGATCGAGAACGAATCCCGGTTTGGAGCTCCCTGTGCAGAATTGCGATTGGTCGTGATGACCAGCGCCTGGTCGTACTCCACGCCGATCTCCCGGATCGCCGTCCACTTCTGCTCCTGCAGCGCGCGCGTTACCCAGTTCACGACATCCTGGTCGTTCGGCGCATGAAAGTCTACCCATCTGAAATTATCCGGAGCCTGCGCAGTAGAAGGAGCAGCAGCGAACATCATCGCCAGCGCCCCAGCAACGCCAGCCCACCAGAAGATACTACGCATGCACTTCAGCCTACCAAATGCGTCGAAACTCCTAGGTATCGATACTCGCATCCGGTACAACTTCCATGACTCTCCTGAAGAGCGCTTTGTAGCCAGCCTGGTTCTGCATCGAGACCAGCTCAACGAGATTTCGCTCGCAGTGTCACATCTGCAGCAATTCGCTGTTGCTGACAGTTTCGCATTCCATTGCTGACTCGCGCATCAAGCTCCGCAGTACCACCAGGCGTCTGCCACAATCCCACGTACCCGAAGCGAGCAATAGCGACCTGGCGTTCATCAAGAGTCAGTGCGCACTCTTGCTCCACACTCATCGGCCATTGCATGTCCGACCGGAAAGAGCATAAAGGCATTCAAACCAAAATTAGAAACATCCGGGCTGGGGATACGCACATGTTCCTTCCACGCGTCGATGTAAAACCTCAAATCCATCCTGAAGTGCCCGAATCGCTGGTTTCAATCAAATGTCCCCACTCAATACAAAGTTATGCCCCCACTCTTTGCGACTGCTCACGACAGCAAAAGACCATTTCACGCCTATATCTGTTCATTGCACTGATGTCGTTTGTTGACGGCGCGAAGATCTTCGTGTTCATCCGGGTCAGATGCCAAAGTATCCTGCATGCAATCGATCGAACGGTCAAGATTCTGGGTCCGAGGTAACAAACAAATCAAGCTGTGGGGTGTGCATATGGCAACCCGCACTTTCGAAGGATCTTTGTAAATCGTGCATCTCCGCGCAAGCCGTCCCACTTCGCGTCTTTCGGCAGACTCGCCAGATGCACGTCGTGCTCCTCGAGCGCCCGCTCTAGCCATGAAAATGCGCTATCGATCTCGCCCAGTCCTGTGTATACCATCGCGGTTGCACATGCCGGCATGTAGCGCTCACGCGCCAGAATCTCGAGTGTTCTCAGCACCTCGCGCGCATCATTCGCACGTCCCATTTTTGCCAGAACGTAACCACGCAGCGAAATTACCTTGCTGTTCTCTCCCCCCGCTCCAACGTGGCTCAGCGCCTCGAGCGCAAGCGTATCTTCGCCAAGCTGCTCATAGGCCTGTGCCAACTGCAGATTCGCGATCCAGAAATCCTTCAGTACCACAGTTGCCTGGCGCGCGAACTCGAGCGCCGCTCGGAAATCTCGTTCCAGGAAGGCCACCTGCGCCGATAACGCATGGTGCATTGCCTGCAATGGATCAATCGCTCGCGCCTTCTCCATTGCCTGCCGCGCCTCTTCCCCGCGATGCCCCGCATGGCCCAACACAATCCCCAGCAGCCTGTAAACCAGGGAGTAGTTCGGATCGATCGCGATTGCCCTCCGATATGCCGCCTCTGCCTCCGCCCAATCCCAGTCCAGCCAGAACTTCACGAATCCCGAAGATGTTTGTGTCTCTGCTAGCTCCGGTTCGGCAGCAATCGCCTGCTCCGCCGCTTGACGCGCCTTCTCCCATACATCGCGCGGCCGTACATCAGCGTGGATTGGGCTCGACGCATATGCGTCCGCCAACCCCGACCATGCCAGCGCGTAGTTCTGATCGAGCTGCGTCGCACGTAAATAGCATTCAATCGCCTTGCGTGTCGTTGTGGGCCTAAACAGGTTCCAGTAGTACCGCCCTTGCAGATACGCGTCATATGCCTCGGGATTGTGTGCCTGCCTTCGCGCCAACGCTTCCAGCCGTTCTGGTGAAAGACGCAGCCTGATCTGTTGTGCAATCGTTGTGCTCAGCTCACGCTGAAATGCCAGCATGCTCCTCGGCTCGCTGTCATATGTTGCCGACCATATCTGCACCTGGTCGCTGGCCCTGACCAGATTTGAAGTCACCCGGATCCGCCCGCACTCGCTGCGCAGCGAACTCTCCACCAGGAAGGCCGCCTTCAACTCGCCACCGATCTCCCCGAGAGACTTCGTCGTGCGCTTATATCGCATGATTGTGGTTCGTCCGATCACGCTCAGTCGCACCGGATCGATCTGTCCCAGCGCCGCAATGACTTCTTCTGTCATTCCATCCGCCAGATACTCCCGCTCCGGCTCCGGACTCAGGTTCTCAAAAGGCAGCACGGCCAGCACCGCCGCTGTTTGCATCGCATCAGGCTCATCCAAACTCACCGACTTCACCGGGGCCAGAAACCGGTAGCCGCGCTTGGCGACAGTCTCAATAAACTCCACACCCTCGCTCTCCCTGCGCAGAGTCCGTCGCAGCTCTGAAATGCAATGTGCCACCGTAGCCTCTTCCACAAATGTGTCAGGCCACAGCCTCCTCAGGAAGTTGTCTTTGTCCACCAGGCGTCCCTGGCTCTCCACCAGCATCACCAGAGTGTCGAACACCTTTGGCTCCAGCTTCACCGCACGCTCGCCGCAAAACAACTGCTTCTCCCGCGGTAACAGCCGGAAGTTCGCAAACCGGTACGTAAGCTGGGATTTACCCGTCATGCCCCCGCCAGAGTGAGCCGATTCTAGCAGCCGTCCCGCTGAGGTCCTCAAGAAATCAGGAACGAATCCTCAACTCCTCCTCAAGACTCCGTGCTCTGATCTCCCCTACTGTCGCTATGCAGTCGCAAACTGCTATTCCCAAGGAGATCGCCACCATGCTCATCAATGCACCACGTCACGCCAGTCGTTCATGCGCCGCCCTCGTCGTCTTCGCGGCAATCCTGTCTTTAGCACCAACTTCTCAGGCGCAGTCGCAACAGTCGTCCGTCGGTTTGGTCGGCGCCTGGTCCGTAACCGTCGCCCTTCACCCTGCAGGCAATTGCAACGGTCCTGTGATCGCTCCCCTGTTCTCCTCCATGGTCATGTTTTCCCGTGGTGGAACCGTGACCGAATCTACATCCAACCCGGCATTCCAGCCCGGTCAGCGCGGTACAGGCCTTGGCGTCTGGTGGCTCAACGACGACGGTACATACTCCGCCACTGATGTAGCCTACATTCTGTTCACCTCGTCCAATTACGCGCCTGGTCCTCCCCCTGTCGGCTTCGCCGCCGGCACGCAGGCAATCACTCACAGCATCGTACTCAACAGCGATGCAACCGGATGGACGGACAGGGCCACGGTCCAGTTTTACGACGTGAACCACAATCCTCTGAATCGCGCCTGTGCCACGGCAACCGCAGTTCGGCTGTAGTAAGGCGATCTCAAAAACACTCAGCCGCAACAGGCGGATCCCCCCAGATCCGCCTATGCCTCTCCTCCGCCCCAACCGCACATTGGCCTTTCACGAGAGCGCGTTTCGGATTTCCCTGATCGTAGACGGCTTCTCGTCACTGATGCCAAGATTGAAAGGTGCGGAGGAGGAGATGGCGAACGCGCAACCAGTAACATGTCAGATTCGGTACACGCTCGACATGAGCAAGCTTAGTGCGTTTGAGAGTTATGCGCGCACTTGGATTGTGCTCATTGAACGCTATGGCGGTATTCATCATGGATATTTCATTCCCCGCGCCTCACCAGACAGAATGGGCGTGAGCTTTCCGGGACTTGGCTTCGATGGACCGTCGGATGTTGCTGTGGCGATGTTCTCTTTCCCAGACGACGAAAGTTACCGGCGTTATCGCGAGATGGTCGCAACTGATCCTGAGTGCCTATCGGCTGCGGCGCTCGTTCGAGAGACCGGATGCTTTATTCGCTACGAGCGCCTCTTTCTTGAGCCCGTGAAACGGCCGTGAGAAGGGCAACAGCAGCCATTTACTGATCGTGGTCCAGAATGGCAAACGCCACGGTACCGTCAAGTTCTCTCTATCCCCCCTTGCCCCAAGCCTCTGATTGGTACGGGCAAACCGTCACTCCGACTCGGCACTGGCCCAATTATTTATCCGGTGCGGTTGAGAAATGACCCTGTGCCCCGTTCATCGCAGCTTCATCGCGATGAGCGGGTCTCGCGGATTTGGAAACACAATCCGATCGGGGC
>DATNFD010000191.1:0-42282 GCA_035606555.1 Occallatibacter sp. | reverse complement strand
CAACGCGATTGGCACCAAGCGACGCGCGCTATTCTTCCGCCACTCAGAGATTTGGCGACAAGCTTCTTGGATAACCCAGTCACCGATGGGAATAATGAGTCCAGTCTCTTCTGCCAGGGGGATGAATTGTCCCGGGCTGATCGAACCGTAGATGGGATGCGGCAGTCGCAGCAGCGCCTCAAGTCCTTCCACCTGTCCGTCGATCCCATAGAGTGGCTGGTACACCAGATGAAACCCGCATTCCTCAAGTTGGGTTCGCATGAACGCTTCCAACTCCACCTGCTGCTCGGCCGCCATGCGCAACTCGGAACTGCTCCACATCACCTGTCCACCGCCTGCTGCCCGGGCCTTCGAAAGAGCAGTCTCGGCACTGCGCCACAGTTCAGCGACCTCGTCGCCGTCTTCGGGACATAATGCCAATCCCGCGCTGAATGATAATCGAACCTTTGTCTCACCCGCCAGGATCGGCTCGCGGAATATCTCTCCCAATTCGAGAAGCACGTGTTCGGCAGGGAATCCACTTTTGAGACCTGTGAGGACCAGGGCAAAACCATCTCCCCCGGTTCGCGCAACCAGGTCCATCGCTCCAGCCTTGGCACGAAGGATCCCGGCCACATTCCTTAGACATTCGTCTCCCAACCGCGTTCCATAGGTGTCGTTTATTCTTTTAAATCGGTCGAGATTGAAGCAGAGAATTGCGAGTTTCTCTTTCGCATCAAGAGCGCGCGACAAGGCACTCTTCAGTTGTTCTTCGAACAACACACGATTCGGCAATCCGGTGAGGACGTCATGGCGGGAGTGATGCTGGACCTGCCGCTCGAGCTCCTCCCTCTCGCTCACGTCGATGCCCAAGACGAACTGCGCCGGTCTTCCTCGAAACATGATGTTGTGGGCAGTGATATCCATCGGCATTTCGCTGCCATCTTTGCGGATATGTCGCGATGCACGGTGCGGACTGGGCTTCGACGAACTGGCCTCGCCCAAGACCTCCGGGACGGCGCTCTTTTCAAGAATGTCGGAAACCTTGAGTTTCAGAAGCTCCTCGCGAACAAACCCGTGTTTCTTGCATGTGGCTTGATTCACAGCCAGGAATTCGAAAGTCTCCCGATCGAAAATCCAAAGCGGATGAGGATTGGTATCGAATGTAAGTTGGTACTCCTCAGTCGTCTGTCGGGCCGAGCGGACGTCTTCCTCGAGGACAATCAGGATCATCCCCACCGCCACAGCAAACGCAGAAATACCAAACAGTTCGGATGGGACAGAACTTTGCGACCGAGCCCTCGCGAGCAGGATTGCGCCTGGAAACACTCCTGCAAATACGATCAATCCCGTGCACGTGGTCATGAGCCCCAGTGATCGTTCCCACCCGTTCAGCCAGAAATCTGCACCGGCTACGAAGTACATCTCTGCGAGCAACGCGAGCACGACGTACTCACTGTGACCATGGCGGATACCATATATCATCCATACCAAAGTTATGGTGCACGCCGGAATTACAACCTTAAGGATTGCGGGTCGATTGACGCGGCTGCGCATTGCGAGCCGAACAACGATGAGCTGCCGCGCAATCACCAGGACGGTTAACCACCAGCTAGGTCGAGGGTGCGCGATAGCCAAACTCAGAAGCGGCAGTGTGCATAATGCCAAAACTCCGCCCAGGTGGATCCCAGCCCTCCTGCCTTCGCGTACGATCATCGTCGATACGATAAAAAAGATGGCCGCCAGTACCAGAGCATCGATACCCATGCAGACGTTCACGAACCGCCCGACGGAGCTCTGAGGAATCCAAAGCTTCAGACCTATATGAATAAGGATGCAGACCCAGCCCGCAACCCAGCAGCGCAGCCGGTCGTCAGCGGCCCTTCTGACTATCGCTGTGAAGAGAAACACCAGCAGGCCGAGCGAGGCCATGTTCGTAATGATCTGATCCATCGCGTGCAATGCTCCAGCGATCAGTGTCCAAAATCGGGACAGGCAAAGAACGGCGATCTTCCGTGAGGTCGGTATGTGCTAACTCGGGTGTCCTGCTCGAGCGACCGTCAGGAACTCCCTTTGCCGACAAATATTGAAGACTATGAATCCTTCTCGACAGCAGCATCCGACTTCAACGGATAGAACCCATGCAATTTCTTGCTTTGGGGAACGAGTATAGCATCAGATGTGATGCAAATCACGGCTCTACCACTTTGGTTGCAGGCGCTTTAGGCACTTGGGGCGGAGAAGTCGGCGAAAGGTCGATTTTAGAGCAGAGCGAACCTGCATTGCAGTCAGGCGCTCGCTGACGGGAACAATCTGAAGGTTAGCGGCATTGCGAAGGCGATTTCAGGCAGAATCCCAAGGTCCCGAGCAGTGCCAGCAGCGGCTTCTCCAAAAAGCTCGCAAGAGAATGCGTAAGCGATTCCATCATCAAGTGAGTTCCGCCGGTGCTCTTTCGGGTCCTCGGCGTGGATCAGCAGAATCCAAGCTCCAACGGTGAAGCGGATTTCGAAACGCCGGGCTGCAGGCGCGTAGGTGCCAACGCTGAATCATCCGAGAGGAATCCCGTGTGTTGGCTCTCAAGAGAGAGGCGCATACATGACAGGAACGCCAGTTTAAGCGGAGGCTTAAGTCCGTTGTGAAGGACTCCGACGATCGTTTGTGTCGTTCCTTGAATCTGCAGAGTTTAACCGAGGATCTGCGGATCACCGTGCAGCCGCTCCCGCCGGAAATGATCGCAGATGAGAACTACTGGATGATGAGCACTCCGCGCCGTTCAGCAATCGGCCATCGTCGAAGGAGCGTCAATAATTCCGAAGACCGTGGTTTGATCCCTGCGTAGAGAGCCCAACGTGCCCCCGGCGGAAGTTCCCATCATTTTGATAGTGGTTTGTATGCTGCGACTCCGGAGACCTTAGATCAAATCACTCGCCCAAAGGAATCATAGAAGATTCGATCATAAGTATTGACCCTCAAATCGAGACTCAAGAGTTGCTTAAGAAGGCTGGCTCGATGCAGTAACTTCCCGATCGAGGCGACCCCGACTCGTCTAGCATGGCTGAATATCTGAAGCCTTCGCAAAGCCAGACCTACTCTATAGAGGAATTCGACTTCCCCTGGTGCCGGATTTCCGGTGTATGTCTCCGCCAACCCGAAGTGAGCGAGGCCGAGACCACCACCACTATGGAAGATAGCGAGTGGGCAAATGCTGAGAGTATTTTCAAAGTCATTCCTCCATGTCACTTCCGAGACGCTCAGGGCAATGCGAGTCGAGGGAAGCACGTGGATAGCCGACGTCGGCCGGGCGGAGACGGCATTATTTTCATAGCGAGCGTGGTGCTTTCAGTTGCGTTAATGGGGCCTTCATGCTCATCAGAAGCTTACGCAATGCTATGACCTGCGCGCTCTGCTTCGATGATCCAAGATCGGACATACACGAGTTTGCTCGCACTCCAAAAAGGTGTTGAAGGAGATGCAGGAAGCCGGTTGCATTTACATCTACCTCGAAAGTCCAAGTACAGAAGTAATCCAGCTACAAAGCTGGTGTATTGCGAACTCACTCATCTCGGGTAAGAATCACCATATTACCCAAACACAAACTGAATGCCGAAAAGGCGCGCGGTGAAGCTGTCGTTTGAGTGAAGGTCTTGAATTATCAAACGGCGTGTTGCAGCTGTGTGTGTCTGGAAGAAATGAGTGGGCCAATGCTGTTGAAAATGTACGGCCGGCTGGCCGGAACGATTCTCCTCTTCGCATCTCTAGGAACTAGCGTGGGACAAACCCCTGCGAAATTGCTTCCGTCGAGCATCGTCTTTTCCATCACGCCACCATCTGGCAGCGTAAAACCCGGCGATGCCGTTGTGCTTACCGCCATAGTAACTTCAGGGGGCGTCCCCGTACGACATGGCGTCGTTGTTTTTTGTGATGCGACCGTGGCGAACTGCCGAGACTCAGCAGTTCTGGGACAAACACAGCTCACTGGCAACGGCAAAGCCGCAGTTCATCTGAAATTTGGGGCAGGAAGCTATAACCTCCGAGCGATATTTCAGGGAACATCTGGTTCTAAGCCTCCGATTGCACCGGCAGCTTCAGATGCGAAGAGCCTCAAGGTGAGCTTTCCGAGCTTCTAGTGGCGCGTCGCCCGAAATCGCGTTGCCAAGAACGAATTCCGATCCAAGAGAAAGATGTCATGCAGATGCGAGCAGTTCATTTTCGTCTTTTTGCCCTTTTAGCGAGCCTAATTCCTGGATTCGGATTGGGATGTCTCGCAGCTTCGGCGTCAATCACGTCGACTTCCGGCAAAGTCCTCTACGTCGACAGCTCGAGCAACGTGAGTCCGGGCCTCCTTGGGAATTACGTAGGCTATACAGTCACCAACGACAGCGGGTCGGACATTGCGGATGCGTGGGTGACCGCAGGTTCGTTCACCGGATCGTATGTTTCGCTCGGTTTACATGAGCCCGGAAGGGTTCATGTTGGTCCGCTCGCCAATGGGGCTTCCGCGACAATCTTCTTCTATCTCAATGTAGACTGTTCGTCGTTTTCTGCCGGGGCATGCAACGTCACAACGGCGCAACCGTTTTCAGTGAATCTCTATTCCGGTCCGCCCACGGCGAACCTGGTTGCGTCCCAGGCGTTCTCGGTCACAGTGCAGGAAACGACGAAAGCTCTCGCGAACAAAGTGACGACGGTTACGACGTCGAGCAACGATCCGATTCTGGGTTCGATCATCACGGTTACAGTAACGGGATCCACGGGTACAATCGGTAGCGCGAAGCTCTTTTATGCCAGTCCCCAGACGACGTTTGACTTCTCGGCAGATGTATTCCGCCTCTACTCCACCTCAGTGACATTCAGCGGAGCGAACACGGGAACATACTCCGACCAACTGCTGATTCCGACAGCGGCGTTCAGTTCCACCGCGGACACAAGCTATGTTTTCGTTTCCACCTACCTGGTAGGCGGGATGACTGCTGTGAGCACGCCGGTAAGTCCGGTGGCATTTATCAGCAGTGGAACGCAAATTAAGCATACAGATACGAGTGGTTATGCGAGCTTGCCGCCGATACCGCCGACCAGCAATACAACTACGATCCAGAAGCTTGCGAGCGTCTCGGTGCTGCCCAACGGTGGCCCGGTTACGTATACGTTGCAGGCCCAGAATGCCGGCTCCGCCGCGGTTACGCTCGATAGTTTCGTAGATACTCTTCCAGCAGGTGTCTCGTATGTACCCGGAACTTCGACTCTGAATGGAAGCAGCATCGCGGATCCTGCCGCTTCAGGAGGGTCGCTGACCTGGTCAAATTTGTTTATAGTACCGGCAAACAGCAGCGTGAGCCTGGCGTTTCAAGCCATCGTTCCTAATTCCCCCGGGGTTTATACAAACTCCGCGACCGGCTTTATCGGTACAACTCAGCTTGATTCAAGCCTGTCTACGAGTGACAACTCGCCTGCGACCGCGACTGTCGTGGTCGGTACTACAGCCCTGTCGGTGAGCAGCACGCACGCTGGGAGCTTCACGCAGGGACAGACCGGAGCAGTTTACACTCTCACGGTCAGTGACTCCGGCACCGGACCAACGGTCGGAACAGTCACCGTGAGTGACACGCTTCCATCCGGTCTGACGGCGACTGCAATTTCGGGCTTGGGCTGGACATGCTCTCTGCCGACGCTGACCTGTACCCGTATGGACACGCTGGCTGGAGGCAGCAGTTATCCCGCGATTTCAGTAACAGTCAACGTGGCGAGCAATGCGCCTGCGACGGTGACGAACTCGGTGATTGCCTCAGGGGGTGGTGCGACAAGCAACGCAACCGCCACCGACAGCACGACCATTACGCAACTGCCGGTGCTTGCTGTGAGCAGCACGCATTCGGGCAATTTTACTCAGGGACAGACAGGAGCGACTTACAGCCTGATCGTTGCCGATACGGGGTCCGGCCCGACGAATGGAACGGTGACGGTGACGGATACATTGCCAGCCGGTTTGACGGCGACGGCTATCGGTGGTTCAGGCTGGAGCTGCGTATTGGCGACTTTAACTTGCACACGGGCTGATGTTCTGACCGGGGGCGGAAGCTATTCACCGATCACAGTCACGGTGAACGTAGACAATAACGCTGCGGCCACGGTCACTAACTCGGTGATCGCGTCAGGAGGCGGTGCAACAAACAGCGCCTCTACCACGGATAGCACAACGATAACGCAACTCCCGGTTCTTTCAGTCACCAGCACTCATTCAGGCAATTTCACGCAAGGCCAAACCGGAGCAACCTACACGCTAACAGTGAAAGACAGCGGTTCAGGTCCGACGAATGGCACGGTGACGGTTGTCGATACTCTGCCTGCTGGCCTGACCGCGACGGCGATGGTCGGCTCAGGCTGGACATGCGTACTTGCGACCTTGACTTGCACTCGGGCAGACGTTCTCGCGGCAGGAAGCAGTTATCCCGCGATTGCGCTAACCGTGAATGTCGCGGGCAATGCGCCAGCTACGGTGACGAACTCGGTTACCGCTGCTGGTGGGGGCGCAATTAACAATGCCACCTCCACGGACAGCACAAGCATTACGCAATTACCTGCTCTCGCCGTGAGCAGCACCCATGCGGGGAATTTCACGCAGGGTCAGACCGGAGCGACTTACACGCTTACCGTGAGCGATTCGGGCAGCGGCGCGACCAGTGGGGCCGTGACGGTGGTGGATACGTTGCCGGCCGGTCTGACGGCGACTTCAATCTCGGGGTCGGGCTGGACCTGCACACTTGCGACGTTGACTTGCACTCGTACCGACGCTCTGAGCGCAGGTAGCAGCTATCCGGCAATCACGGTAACGGTGAATGTGGCAAACAATGCTGCAGCCAGTGTGACTAATTCTGTGACAGCCTCCGGAGGCGGCGCAACAAGCAATGCTACGGCGTCGGACAGCACGACGATTGATAAGAAGACTCCGGCGGGAACTACAACTTCGCTCGTGATTACCCCCAGCAGTCCGGTGAATTCAGGCGCCAGCGTCACGCTCAGTGCGACCGTTCTCGCCGGGGCCGTGCCGGTGAGCCAGGGTGTGGTGAATTTCTGCGATGCGACAGCCTCGTCGTGTAACGGGTCGGCTCTTTTCGGCTCGGCACAGCTCAATGCGGGGGGAATGGCGGCGATCCATTTCGTTCCTGGTGTGGGGACATACAGCGTGGTTGCGTCATTCGCTGGTACTGCGGACGCGACAGCAAGCCAATCGGCACCGGAGCCACTGGTTGTGAACGGTACGGGCGGATATCAAACGAAAACTGCGATTTCTATTACTGGAGGAAGCGGTCTGTACGCTTTGACGGGAACTGTCACGGCGTTTGGAAAACCAGTTCCTACCGGAGCAGTCTCATTCCTCGATTCGGCCAACGGGAACGCTGTTACGGCGCCGGCCGACCTTGATGCAAACACACTGGCATTCACGACCTTCGCGGTGAAGAACCAGCCCGCTGTTAGCGGCTTGCCGATGTGGATGACGGTCGGCGACTTCAACAACGATGGGAACTCCGATCTGGTGATTCCCAGCGGGAGCAGCAATTCGGTTTCGATCCTGCTTGGCAATGGCGACGGAACCTTCAAGACAGCTCAGACGTTTGTGACTGAGCCAAGCACGACCGCGTATGCAGCCGTGGTAGGAGACTTCAATGGTGACGGAAATCCGGACCTGGCAATTACAAATGCTCAGGGAACAGGTTCGGTGAGCATCCTTCTCGGAAACGGGGACGGCACATTCCAGGCGCAAACGAGCTATCCCACCGGGATGAATCCGTCGACGCTGCAGTCGGCAGACGTGAACGGAGACGGGGATGCCGACCTGATCGCCATCAATAAGGACGACAACTCCGTAAGCCTTCTGCTAGGTAATGGCGACGGTACGTTCCAGGCTCAGGATGTGTACGCAACAGGTAGCGCTCCGACAGGGCTCGCAGTCGCAGACATGAATGGCGACGGCGTCATCGACATCATGGTCGCAAACAGCGTCGATAACACACTCGGGCTCCTGCTGGGTAATGGCGACGGGACATTCGCCGCTCAGACTACTATCCCGCTTTCGAGTACTCCGGCCGAAATCGCGGTTGCGGATGTGAACGGAGACGGCCACACGGATATCATCGTGACTCATCCCAGCGCAAACTCCGTTGGCGTGCTGCTAGGCAATGGGGACGGCACCTTCCAGCCGGAACAGGCCGTCGCCGCTAACACTGATCCAGTTGCGGTTGCTAGCGCCGACTTCGATGGCGACGGGCATCTCGACCTCGCGGTTTCGAACAACGCCGACAATAGCGTGAGCGTGCTGCTGGGGAAGGGTGACGGCACCTTCCAGCCGGCAGTCGCGTTTGAAGCAGGCGCGCAGCCCTACGGTGTGCAAGCCGCCGATTTGAATGGCGACGGATTGCCGGATATAGCCAGCATTGGGAATACCTTCACGGGCGCCTTGACTGTGCTGCTTAGCGAGCACGTTGAGAGCGCAACGGCAAACTCTGTCAGCCTGACCCCAGGGACCCATAACGTACTTGCAAGCTATCCAGGCGATGTAAGCCACATGGCAAGTCAGTCCGACCCCGTTGCCTTGGCGGGCGGCGCCCTTGCATCAACTGCGACCACTCTGAGTGCCTCAGCAAACCAGATAACTGTTGGGCAATCGGTGACGCTGAGCGCAGTCGTGAGCCCAGCTCCAACAGGGGCCCCACTGGGAACCATAAGCTTCTACAACGGCTCGTCTTTGCTTGGGACCGGAAATCTTGACGCAACGGGAGGGGCAACTATCGCTCCGAACAACCTAAGCGCCGGCACGTATAGCGTGAGCGCAGTCTATTCGGGGAACACCGCGTTCTCTGGATCCACCTCGAACACCGTCTCGATCACTGTGCAGGCTCCTTCGCAGTACACCGTGAAGGCGCCGCAGACTCCGTTTATTGTGAAGGGAGGTAACTCGATTGACGTTCCAGTGACGGCCCCGCCGGTTGGAGGAGCATACAACAACAACGTTGTCATGTCGGCGACAGGACTGCCCCCGGGTGCCACCGTGAGTTTCAACCCAGCTTCAGTGGTTCCGGGCTCCGCGGGAGCCGCCACGACAATGTCGATTCATACTGCTGCGCTTGCCGCAAAGTCGAACGATACGCCGTTATTTCCGTACTCGCGGACGACGATTGCTCTCGGGCTGTGCTTCGTATTTGTCAGACGCCGGCACTTGAAGAAGCCCGGTCTCGGTCTGGTGATGCTTGTGATGCTGGGACTGCCTCTGCTGTTCTCAGCTACTGGGTGTGGAGGCGGCTTTCACGGCAAGGTGCGTCAACCCCAGACCTACGTGATCACGATAACCGGAACCAGCGGTTCGCTGCATCCATCAACCACCGTCACCCTGGTCGTTCAATAGAGAGGAATCAATTCATGTTACGGCGATTTCAACGGCTTCTCGCATGCGCTTTTTTACTCGGGTTTGGCGTGTCTGCTGCGATGGCGGAAGACGGCAGCCGTCCCGCTGCAACAACTTCGCGGCTGGGGAGATGGGAAGCCGGCTTCGCGTATAACTTCGTTCACTCCAATGCACCTCCCGGCGGCTGCGGATGCTTCAGTATGAACGGGGGAAGTGCGTCACTTGGGCTTTGGGTGAGCCAGCATTGGGCTGCGGTCGGTGAAGTTGCAGTGCAACACGCCTCCAATGTCAACGATTCAGGACAAGACCTGACTCTCGCTTCCTATCTGTTTGGACCGCGACTGCAGATTCATCCCTCGGCGCGCGTCAAACCATTCGCGCAAATACTCGCCGGAGCAGCGCACGCAAGCGGAAGCTATGCGCCGGGAGCAGCGGATTATCCTGGATCACCGAACGCTTTCGCGATGGCTACCGGTGCGGGGTTGAGTGTTTCATTGTCTAGCCGGCTGGCGATTCAGGCGCCAGAAGTGGACTACTACCTGACACGCTTCAACAACTCCGGAAACGATCATCAGAACAATGTACGAGTAAGCGCAGGGCTGACCTGGCGGTTCGGCATGTAAACGAATCCCGGTTGGAGTTCCTATCCGTCAAACGTTGAGTTCTGGTCTGCGCTCGGTGCGAGACCGGAGCACGGCCTGTTTCGGCTTGCTGGAGGGAATTCCGTCAGTTGGCTCAATATTTAAAGCCTACCCAGGTTAGTTTCGCTCGTTCTTATATTCGCTCGTGACCATTGGCCAGGTCTACAGAACTCGGGGAAGATGAAGTTCACGCAGCCTTGTTCGTGCGGTCATATCCCCCACGAATCTGTCTGAGTTCCAAGGTCGATTGCGTTTGGAAATCCGTCTCTGTTGCTGCCCGATGGTTGTTGAATCAAAGTACCCGCCTGAGATCGAACAGAGAACCAGGTGGTTGCGGGTTCATGATAACTACGCAGTGGACCTTTCGCTTCCTAAGCAGCTTGCCCGCAAACGTTTTAGCTGCAGCACGCAAGCAGAATTGGGAAACGTTAGTAGGTCATGCCTATTCGGAGAGAAAAGCGATCGAATCCCTAATGTCCAGTTGCCGGCACCGTCGTCCCGCAGGTCACCTTCCAGATGACAATCCCATTCCAGAGGACGCAAATCTCGCGAAGTCCCATTTCGAGATGCTGCGAACCGTAGATACGAGCAGGTCGAACGCGCGGTAGATCCGTCAATCAAGAACGACAAATTCCGTGACTGCTTCGACGCGCTGGTTGGAGCAATCCCGACTGCGAAACCCTTATCGGCGAGGACGAGTGTGGCGGAGACGCGATGCGGGGAAGAGTTCTGCATCTGTCACACTGTAGTCGAGTACAGGTCACGAATGAATTGTTTCCGGTTCAACGTCACTTTCAGTCACACGGGAGATCGAGTTTCAACGGTCGGAATAAATCTTCGCACGATTCCTATTTCGTTCCTTGAGGCAAAGGGCTTGGCTCAGTACGCGATGTTAACTGTGGCACTCTCAGTTGCCTTAGTCAGCCTATAGAGTCTCATTGTACGTTCGCTCAGATCTTGGATTTCGGAAATGGTTCGGGGTGCCCTCATCCGATTTGGAGTATGCCAGCTAGGGTCAATTCGACCTCCGGGCAGTTCGAATTCAAATTGATAGCCGCTCAGTTGCTTTCAGCGAATCCTTTGGCGGAAGAGTATGGCCCTTGGATCATTTCTGTTTCTCTGCCAATCGGGGCCATTCTATTCATGTCGACACACCGCATCAGGGGCAACCGGCCGCCGTTCGAAGAGCTGACATGGTGCTGTGGTCTCAATGGGGTTCACAAAATGCGATCAGACGTCTCGCCCCGTTCGTTGGGCTCTTCCAAATGCCGCTTCACTAAAACCATGATCCCACCCTCGATGCCATCCTACTCCATAGATGAAGCTGAAGAGATTCCTCGCTTGCGGATGCTTCTTATGCCTGATGTGGTGCCCCGCAGCGTAACCACATTCCCATCCCTGCCTCCATCCCCGTCGGTAAGCGAAGACGGCGAGCAGAATGAGAACAGCTACGGCGGACAACAACAGATGCGGAATCGACATCATCTCTCTTCAACTGCGACTCCATGACCATCGCGGAGCCTATAGCACAGAAATTGCAGGATAGCACCCATCCGAGAAGAGAGGAACTTTGGTTGACCTTTGCTTGGTCGAAATGCAAGCTAGTGACTGTATCGACCTGAGGCATGAGGGAGTTGAAATCGACAATCACCCCTCATAAATCTTGTCTGGCAGCACAGGAAAATAGAACGCCTCTCTAAAACTCCATCTGCGAGCGGAGCATGAGGCGCAATTGAGTGAGAATCCGTACTTTGGAACTCGGTTGTACGCGCGAGCGACGATGCTCTTCTCGAATGTCGCTGCGTTCCACGAGTGCGCGATCTGCAGACAGGTAATTCTCGATTCCTTGACGTCAAAGTAGAACCTTACAAAGCCGATTGAGCAGTGCTGTAGATCAGGAGCTAGCGACGAAGACGGCCTTGAATACTAGCAACGCTGATGAACTGAGATCCGGAGTTCAGAGACATTTCAAATGTTCAATTTCGCGCCTGGGCTGGGGATGCGCAGAGCCGAGATTCTATGGTGAGACTTCTTCTTATAGGTGGAGGAGCACGAGAGCGAGGGAAGGTTCCTTCTTGAACTCTTGTGAGCGTCCCTCATCTCCTGCTCAGCGAAAGCGCTTAAGTGCTAGGGTGAAGCCTCATCATTAGGATCATCGCAGGCCTCGCTCAGGAGGATGACGCTCAACTGGCAACCATAAAGTCTGGCAATGTTCCGATAGCACCTTGCTGCAGAAGTTGGGTCATTCTGAGTGCCATATCGGTATAGATCGAGACAGCCCGGAATGCATTTGCACGAACGCCCTCTCTCGCGCAACAGCACGCAAAGAGCACCACAGCGCGTGCCACGGAGATCCGAATCTGCACCGCGTCACAGCGCAGCGTCTGAAGAAGCAGCTGATCCGGATTGTCGCTGTTTTGCGCGGCGTAGTCCGCCATTTCCAACATCACGCTTGCGTTCTTATGAATAATCCAAAGTCCACGAAGATCTTCCATCCGGTTCCACGTCTCTTCTGGATGCGAATTCAACTCGTTTTCCGGGGGGAAGGGAAGGCGTTCCTCGCCCAAGAAACGATAGGGGCGAAGCCGCGCTACGAGCGACTCCCAGGATCGCGATTTACGGCGGGAAATACAAGTTCGATAGTAGACAAGATAGGAACCTGCAATGGTCGTGGCTGCGATTTGAAGAACAACGCCAGTCATTTGAGTTTGGGGCCCTGACAAAGCCGGAACCTCGGCTTCTAGATCGAACAGATTCAGTGTCGTCCATTAGGCGCACATCCGAAATCACACATAAGTTCTGCGAGATGAGGCTTTGGGGTGGTTCTGCGAGCGAATTGGGAATTTCCTCTCTAATCTCCCTTATTAGGGGCGGTGCGGACAGCGCGTAGAGCACCGTCTCCGCCGGCATCACTATGTGCGATTCTGCAAAGTGCGGTTTTCACTTCGGACGCCATGAAAGTGCCCCAATCGGAGGCTGATTTCAGTCATGTTTGCCTCTGCCTTCTCAGTTTTCGGTGAGAGTCTCGGCCGTGCTTATCCTCGGGGATATATTCCGTTCGGAACACTCCAAGGTGCCGGAAGGATCCGAATGCCGATTCGCTGCCCGGAGGGTGTCAAGGATGGCCCTCCAGGTCCTAAAATCGCATCGGCAACGAATCATTTGGCTTTGGCCTCAGGACACCGGTCGTTGAATTCCCGCATCCCAGCTCGACAACCGTGCTCTGGTCCCCGGGGAGCATCTGGAGACCCTCGAACAATCAAACGAACAGACTCCAGTTCCTTGAATAGCTTGAAGAATTGAGGACGATGTGAAATCTCTCGCCGATCCGAATCTCATGTTTATTACTCCGATCGGCCGTAGTTGACCAGAGATACTACCGTGTCCCAACCCATCGAATATGAGCTGTTGTTATCGAACTTTCTTCGAAGAGCTTTGCCACTCCAAAAAGCTATCAGGATGAAGCTCGAGAAAACACAATCGAGTCCAGTACCTGCTCAGCCCGCGAAAGCAGACGAATCCAGCCGAGTTACGACTTACTTAACCGGAAGATATAGCCGATTCTCATGGAGGAAGTGGGCTGAATGCTTCCGGTGTGGCATTCGCGACTGAAACTCGACGAACTCTGTCGCGAGCTGTCTGTAACCAAGCCCGAGCACACCTCTCCAGGACATTACTTTCTGGACATTACCTTCTGGGCTCCCCGGCTTTCCTTTGCTTTGACAATGGATTTCCCGTTCCTTAGATTCAGATGAGATTCCCTTCCAGAAAGACAAGTGGAGTTGCTGCCGCTCATCAAAAAGACAGCGAGATCGTGGCCTGACAAGCTTTGAGCGTGCACGGAGCGAGTTGTGGAAAACGCCTTAGCGATTAAGGATAGCGAAGCTCTGTCTTGTGGGGCCCTCTCAAGTCTCCCCGGGATAGGCCGTAACTTACATGTATCGACGGACTTTAACTCATCATGTGCTCCGGAGTTTTCGGCCGCTTGGTTTGCCCTCTACACCGTGCCGCGCCACGAAAAGCAGGTTCACCGTCTGCTCCTTGAAAAGCAAATTGAGGCATACCTTCCCCTGTACAGGGCGCAACGCCACTGGCAGAAGAGGAATCCGATTGTCCTAGACCTGCCTCTCTTTCCCAATTACATATTCGTGCGCATAGCTCGTCCGGACCGAAGAAGAGTGCTCGCAATCTCGGGCGCACTTTCGCTGGTCGGCTCTAATCGCGAGGCGTGGCCGTTGGAGCACAACGAAATTGAAGCCTTGCAGGCCGGCTTGCATTTACGCAAGCCAGAGCCGCATCCATATCTGGCCGTTGGCGAACGCGTCCGCATTACCCGAGGATCGATGTCAGGGCTTGAGGGGGTCCTTGTACGCAAGAAGAATGATTTCAGAGTTGTCTTGTCTCTGGATCAGATCATGTGCAGCGTTTCGGTCGAAGTAGACGCAACAGAGATCGAGCCAGTAGCAACTCTCAGAAGAAACACAAACAACTGAGCTATGGCATCCCCTCGTATTAAGGTTCCTTCACACATAGCCTCCGAAGGCTTCTCTCCGGCGCAGACGGAACGCAGACCGGTCGAACACTTCGGGACACTCGTCGCTATTGGAGAGGTGACGGGAGACCTGCTGGCGGCGATGGCAGGGATCCTGGGTGCTTTTTACCTGTACGCCGCGGCCCAACTCGGGCAACAACTGCGTTACGGCTCGAATCTGGCAATTCCAGCCGCTGCCGCATTCGGCCTACTCTTCGTATTCATGCTGGATCGTGCTGGAGGGTACCGCCGCGGCAATAGTCTGCTTCGTATCCGAGAGACAGAGCGAGTGCTGCGTGTGTCTTTTCAGTCGTTCGCGATGGTTTTTCCTGTCACGTTTTTCCTTTCGTTCCCGTTCTCGCGCTGGACGCTCACGTTCGCTATGGTTCTCGTCCCACTAACCGTCATCAGCGAAAAGCAGCTCTTGCTGTTGCTGATTCGGCAACTCCACTGCCGGGGCTACGGTGTACAAAATGTCGTGATCTACGGTGCCGGGGCAACAGGGCGCCGCTTGTTCTCCGCCCTGGTACGGTCGCCCAGGCTGGGCCTGAACCCTGTAGCGATTGTCGATGACGCCGCAGATCTGGATGGCCAGCTACTTTACGAATACGGCTACAGGCGTGAACGCTGCGTGCAGGTGATCAGGGGGCCGCTCACAACAGAGAGCATTCGAGCTACCGGCGCCGGCATGGTTGTCGTCGGCATACCCTCGCTGCGCAGGGAACGATTGGACGAGATTGCCGCAAATGCTTTTGCGGCCGACGCGCAAATAGCTTTCGTTCCGCAGCTCTCTTACGGCAAGGACACGCTGACGGATTGCGTTGATATTGACGGAGTGCTGATCGCGTCTTTGTTCCGGACCCCGCGCCGCTATGTGTACGAGTGCGGGAAACGTGCATTCGATCTCACAGCGTCCGTGCTGCTGTTGCTCGTCTCCTCGCCGCTGTGGCTGTTACTCGCGGTGTTGATCCCCTGGGACTCTAAAGGGCCAGCCCTCTTTCGGCAATTGCGTGTGGGCCGCGGAGGCCGGATCTTCTGTCTCTATAAGTTCCGGAGCATGTGGACAGATGCTTCCGTCTACCAGGCCCATCCCACTTGCGCGGATGATCCACGAGTGACTCGTGTCGGTCGATGGCTGCGGCGCAGCAGTCTGGATGAGTTGCCGCAATTGATCAACGTCCTTAGAGGCGAGATGTCGCTGGTAGGCCCACGTCCGGAGATGCCTTTCATTGTGAAGCAATACGATGAAAGGCAGCGGCAGCGCCTTTGTGTTACTCCCGGGTTAACCGGATTGTGGCAACTCAGCGCTGACCGGGCATTCCTTATTCACGAAAATATCTATTACGACCTCTATTACATCCGCAACCGCAATTTCTTCATGGACCTGGCGATCCTGCTGCATACGCTTGCATTCGCTGCGCGCGGTGTGTAGGCGGACTTTGAAGGGAACAAAGGTGTTGGAAAACAAAAAATGGATGATTCTCGTTCTATTGCTGGCCGCTCCTGTCTTCGCTGTGGCTCAGGCGGCTCAGCCCCCAATCGCGCCCAATCATCCGGCAGTGCAGGACAATAGCTATACCGCTGAACAACTAGTGCAGATGCTAACCGACGATCCGGTCCTGCTCGATGAGCTCAAGCAGAAGATTGCTGACCAGGCATGGACGCAGGGCCAGTTCATTGATCCGAAGTCCCTTGATAACGATCGCGTCTTTTCGCTCGTCCGCAGCGATCCCAAAGTGCGTGAGTTGCTCAATTCCACGCTCAAAACAAGACGTAACGGCTTAGATGACGAACGCAGCAGCTTAAGCAACGACGAATATCGGGAAAATGAAGATCAGGTAAGCGCACGCGAGTGGCAGAGTAGCGATGAGACCCCGACCCGCACCAGGGAGGATAACCTTACTAGCGAAGATCGCCAGCTCGGCCCAGATCGCACGGACCGCGAAAAGAACTTCAGCAAAGACCCCCGCCTGAGCCGTGACGAAGACTGGACCAAGGCGACAAATAATGACAGGACGTCCAGGGAAAGGCTCGGAACAGCACGCGATACGACAGCCGCATCCGGTGACACCCGTTCATCGCGTAAGTCATCGAGCACCATGACTCGATCTAGCGAGTTAAACCAGGAGTCAGGCAGATCCGGGGATCTGAAGTCTCGCCGGCCTGCAATGACGGATCGCTCCTCGCGCGACAACACCACTCCCCAGCCCCCATTACCCAAAAGCCGTCCCAATCCTTATCGAGACCTGCCGGCGTTGAACCCGTTGTATGCGCAGGTGACGGGTACTACGTCCAATCTGCGCCGTTTCGGGACCGACATTTTCGAGAACGGCACCGGTAATCTCGATGACCTTCCCATGGACCTTCCCGTTGGCCCCGATTACGTGCTCGGTCCGGGCGATGACCTAAACATCAACATATATGGTGCGATGTCGGCAAGGCTGGACCGGGTGGTCGATCGCTCGGGACAGGTCTCGCTGCCCGAAGTCGGCACCGTTCAGGTCACAGGCATGACGCTGGACCAGGCGCAACATGCTTTCAGCGAAGTTCTGGGGCAGCGCTATCGCCACGTACAGAATTCGGTCTCACTGGCCAAGGTTCGGAGCATTCGTGTCTACGTAGTGGGGGATGTTGAGAGACCCGGCGCTTATGACGTGAGCGCGCTCTCAACTCCGCTCAATGTGCTCTACGCGGCGGGCGGACCAACGGAGCGGGGATCCCTGCGCTTGGTGAAGCATTATCGCGGCAAACAACTCGTGCAGGAGGCTGACCTATACGACCTGCTTCTGCACGGTGTTCGCTCAGACCTGCAACGGATGCAATCGGGCGACACACTGTTGGTGCCGCCAGCCGGCCCACAGGTCACGGTTGAGGGAATGGTCCGACGCCCGGCTATCTACGAACTGCGCGGTGAGACGAGCCTGGCGGAGCTTCTGGGGGTCGCAGGCGGTGTACTTCCCACTGGCACCCTTCGGCACATTGAGGTTCAACGTATTGAAGCCCACGCCCAGCACACTATGCTGAGCCTCGATCTGGACGAAAAAGAAGACGGGACCAGCGCCGCGCTGCAGACCTTCAACGTGCAGGATGCGGATGAAGTGCAGATCTCTCCCATCGCGCCTTATGGTACGCAGGCCGTTTTCCTCACTGGGCACGTGTTGCGTCCGGGTAAGTACAGCTATCACCCAGGCATGAAGCTATCGGATCTGATTCGCAGCCGCGACCAGGTCCTCCCGGAGCCCTCCGAATACGCGGAGATCGTTCGACTCCAAGCGCCCAACTATCGCCCTGCGGTCCTCACTATTCATCCCGCCCTGCTGGGGACCAAGGGAGGCGAGGATCCCGATCTGATGCCCCTGGATACGGTGCGCATCTATAGCCGGTACGACTTTGAAGATTTGCCGGCGGTTTTTGTCAGCGGTGAAGTGCGCAAGCCGGGGCGGCATGCAATCGACGGCGATATGCAGGTGAGCGACGCGATTCAACAGGCTGGAGGCCTCACTCCAGATGCTTTGCGAGGGCAAGCCCAGATCTATCGACTGCTGGCGGACAGCACCACCGTGGTACTTGGGTTTGACGTCGCTGCGGCCTTGGCGGGCGACCCAAATAGCAATTTGGCTCTGCAGCCTCGAGATCGAATTGTGATTCACGCAAATTCAGCCAAAACCGAGCCCTCATGGGTTCGTGTCGAAGGGGAAGTGCAGACTCCCGGCCAATACCCCCTGGGGCGCGGGATGCGCGTATCTGACCTTATTAACATGGCTGGCGGATTCACGCGGGCTGCTTTCTCGCAAACCGGAGACTTAGCGCGATACGAAACGAAGGACGGCAATCGTGTATTCGGTACCCATACCACGATCGCGTTGTCCAAGGCACTTGCGGGCGATCCCAACTCGAATCTTGAGTTGCGCCATGGCGATGTTCTCTCCGTGCGGCAGGTCACGGGATGGAATGAAATCGGAGCCTTTGTTACAGTGAACGGTCTGGTTCAGCACCCGGGATCTTTCGGCATCCAGCTAAACGAGCGTCTTAGCTCGGTCCTCGAACGAGCAGGCGGACTGAGGGAGAATGCCAATGTTCGTGGCATCGTGCTGGAGCGCAGAGAGGTTCGTGAGCAGGCAAAAACGGCCCGCGAGAACATGATTACCCAGTTGGAAATGCAGCAAGCCGCCCCTTCGTCCACCGATGTGAATGGCAATGGCCAAGCCCAGGCTGAGCTGGTCGATCGCATGCGGCAACAGCGCAACGATATCGTGAACATGCTAAAGACCGCTCCGGTGAGCGGCCGGATGGTAGTCACCGTCGGGAAGGACATCAGCAAGTGGGAAGGCACCTCCGCCGATGTCGAACTGCGGGCCGGCGATGTCATCACCATACCCGATACGAAGAACTGGGTACTGGTCAGCGGAGATGTTTATAACTCAGTTTCCATTGGGTTCATACCCGGAAAGAATGGCGAGTGGTATCTGAACAAGGCCGGGGGACCTCGCAGCAGCGCCAACAAGAAGGAGATCTTCGTGTTGCGCGCGGATGGCAGCGTCGTGAGCCGTGGCAAGGGTGCACTTAAAACGCGACTGGCGCCTGGGGATTCTGTTGTCGTTCCGCAGAAAATTGTGGGCGGTAACTCTGCGTGGAAGTACGTTCTGCAAGGTGCCCAGGCAGCGGGCAGCCTGGCAGTGGCCGCCGGTTTGGCAACGAGTCTATAGCGTTGAAGAACGTTCCGATGTCACGAAGGTCAGTGAGGAGTTTGCTTTGAACACGGAAGTTGAAATCAAAACACCACCAGAGTTCGACTTCGACATCGATTTTGGCGAGGAACTTGAGCGCCAGCCGATGCATGCCCATGTTGCCAAAATGAGCGATCGAATTGCTCCCCTGTGGCGCTACCGCGGGTGGCTGATGAAGCGAACGGCGGTCATGATCTTGCTGGTGTTTGGTCTGGGATTTCTGCAGCGCAATCAATACACCGCTGTCACCTACTTGAACCCTCCTTCGATGAATCCTGTTTCAGGCATGTCGATTTTGATCGGCATGAAGAGCGGTCTTTCCGCAGGTTTGGGTGCCATGGGCGATATGCTCGGCATGAGCAGCCCTGGACAGGTCTACGTTCGCCAGTTGCAGAGTCGTCCTGTTGAGGACAACTTGATCAAACGGTTCAACCTGAAGCAGGTTTACCGGCGCAAAACCATGGAGGATACGCGCAAGATCCTCGAGAATCGGTCGGTATTCAAAGAGGATCACAAGAGCGGAGTGATCTCCATTGAAGTGACGGACAAGGACCCCAATCGGGCAGCCCAGATGGCGAATGCCTACGCTGAGGAACTGGGGAATCTGATTGCCGGAATGAATGCGGAAGCCGGTCGTCACGAGCGCGAATACTTCGAAAGTCAACTGCTCGCAGCGGAAAAAGACTGGCAAGTAGCGCAGGCTCGCCTTGCCGAGTTTGGACAGAAGAACGCGGCACTCGATGTCGCCGAAGAGGGTAAGGCACTCATCACTTCAGCGGCAACGATCGAAGGGCAGCTGGTCGCGGCGGAGTCGGAACTGAAAGGGCTCCGAGAGATCTATGCTCCGCAGCACGAGCGGGTGCAGGCAGCTGAGGCCCGCATCGCCGAACTGCGGCGACAGCTGGCTCAGATGTCGGGCAAGTCTCCCGTCCCAACTGGAAGTGGCTCCGGGAACGGCGATGCCGATTTGGATTTGAAACATCTCTGGGGACTGTCTGGTCCTTATGCAGAGTTGTATGGCCAGGTCAAGTTCAAAGAGGCCATTGTTGAGACTCTTACTCAGCAATATGAGATCTCAAAACTGCAAGAGACACGCCGCATCAGCGAGATTCAGATCCTGGACCCAGCTCAGGTTCCTGAGAAAAAGTCCGGCCCACACCGCCTGGAAAGAGCCCTGGTCGTCGGCTTCCTATTCTTCTGCATTCTGTGTTGCTGGATCGTGCTGGCGGAATGGTGGGACAACGCTCCTCCCAGCAGTCCATGGAAGAACATCCTGAATCCTTTTGTAGCGTCGCTGGTCGCGTCGGTCAGACGGATGGAGCAGCGCTTTCCTCTTACCGCGCTCGGCCGCGCTCTCCGAGCTGCATTCGTGAGAACGCCGTCACGAAGCGGCGCCACGATCGGCGAGTCGGAACCTCTCAACGCCTAGCCCCGCATCAGACCTGGATACCCCGGAACAGCCTTGAAATCTGCATTCAATATTGTGGCTACGGTGAAGCGAGCTCGGCGCAGCACGCTGGTGCACAACATCGTGTCCTTGTACGGAATGCAGATTGCAGCTTATGCTTTCCCGCTCGTGACTATCCCCTATCTGGCGCGTGTGCTTGGCGCCTATTCGTGGGGACTGGTAGCTATCGCGCAGGCGACCGGTACCTATGTAGGTTTGGTCATCGAGTTTGGCTTCAACCTCTCCGCCACTCGCGACGTCTCGCAATCTCGCGATGATGTTGGCCGGCTTAGCGAAATTCTCGCCGGTGTATTGGGCGCCAAATTGGTGTTGACATCCGTGCTGGCCGTTGGCGTGTTCGCAATCCAGCCATGGTTTCCCAGTTTTCGCGACAATCGCCTGCTGCTATGGTCCGGTTTCGCAATGGGAGCGGCCCAGGCTTTCAGCATGGCCTGGCTCTACCAGGGCCTTGAGCGCATGCGCACCTCCGCCTCAATCGAAGTGGGTTCAAGAGCCTTGGGGATCATTGGAATATTTCTGCTGGTTCACTCACAGGCGCACGCCTGGCGAGTGCTGGCCATCCAAGCGGCAGCAATGTTCCTTGGCACGTCGATTCTTATCGTAATGGCCTATCGCGAGATCCCATTTCGGTTTCCCTCGCTCAGAGAGAGCCGGAACTCGCTGCGAGAAGGATCGAGCATGTTCCTGCTGCGCAGCGCCGTCAGTTTGTATACGACTGTAGACGTGCTCATCCTGGGCTATTTCGCGCCTCCTGTTTTAGTGGGCTACTATTCCGGCGCAGAGAGACTGACGCGCGCTCCTCTGGGCCTGCTTGGTCCTATCGGTCAGAGTACTTATCCCCGGCTCGCTCATCTGGTTTCACATTCGCAAGCTCGCGCGGCAAAGCTGGCACGGATCACATTCGTCTGCATGGGGCTTCTCGCACTTCTCGCCGGCGTCGTGCAGTTCTTCGCAGCCCCATTGGAAGTCAGAGTACTTCTGGGACCTGAATTTTCGCCGGCTATCCCTGTACTGCGCGTAATGGGCGTGCTGCTTCCGGCGGTAGCCTTGAACAATGTTCTCGGAATCCAATGGATGCTGCCTCTGCGCATGGATAAGGAATGCAATATTGTCCTCATCGGTGCAGCCGTTTTGAATGTAGGTTTGGCGTGTCTGCTGGCTCCGCGCTTTAACGCTCTCGGCGTGGCGATCGCAGTTGTAATCGCCGAGTGCAGCATCACTATCGTGCTCTACCTCTTCCTGTCTGCTCGCAAACTAAACCCGCTTCACATGACCGATTCTCACCAATCATCTGCTCGGCAAGCTGAGCAGTGTGCGGCATCGTAGCCAACGGCAACCTCAACCTCCGATACACAACTTTGACCGCTTCAGGAAACAACATGGACGCGCACCAGTTCTCACCGACAAACCATCGAGCTTTGATGGGCGGTCTGTCGACCTCAACGGGACTGGTGCGAGCTCGGGGAGGCGCGGCAGAGCGGCGATGGTTGACAGCATTGAGCTGCGGTCTCGCATGCTACCTCATCATGGGAAAGGGGTTTGCGTGGATGGGGATCCCTCCGGTATTTCCTGGAGAGATTTTGCTGCTCGCAGGCGTGCTGGTATTTATTCTGTCTGGTTTCAAACTCCCCATCATGGGTTCTCCAGTGACGTGGGCCTACCTGGCATTTGCAGGATGGGGCGCATGGCGCACTTTTCCGTATCTTTCCGAATACAAAGTAGACGCATTACGCGATGCTGTGATCTGGGCCTATGGCGCGTTTGCTCTGCTTCTCGCCTCATTCTTGTTGCGGACGCGATCGCTGCCAAGATGGATTCGGCAATACGCAGTCTTCATCCCGCGCTGGGTTGTCATTATGGCTTTTGTGGCGCCCCTCAGCCTTGTGGGTGCAGATCATATGCCGAGTTGGCCCTGGAGTGAAGCTCCGATCCTGCTTGTGAAGGCGGGCGATCTGGGCGTCCATCTCGCGGGCTTTGCGGCGTTCGTTTTGCTTGGTCTGAATACAAGCCGCCGCGGAGGGAAGTCAGTTCGCTCCGGAGCTGCATTACCGCTGTGGTTCCTGCTGCTCGGCATCGTCGCAGCGCTGAATCGCGGCGGAATGTTATCGGTGGGAGTTGCTCTGGGGATTGTGGCCCTCTTTACCTCAGTAAAAAGATGGCTGCCATTTTTGGTCGCTGGTGTCGGAATTGCTATCGTCTTGCTGATCATCAACCCTCAGATCGAAAACCCGGTGTCGTCCCGCATACTCTCGCCGGCTCAGGTTGCGAGCAATCTTCTGAGCGTTACAGGTGACGATGGCGAAGGCGACCTGGAAAGGACCAAGCTGTGGCGGCTGCGGTGGTGGGCCGAAATTATCGACTATACGATCGGCGGCCAGTACTTCTGGACCGGAAAAGGATACGGCATCAATCTCGCAATCGATGATGGCATCTCCGATTCATCCGAAGAACAGCTTCGCAGTCCGCATAACGGACACCTCACGATCCTGGCACGTTCCGGCGTCCCCGGGATGGCGCTGTGGCTCATTTTCAACGGAGTTTTTGCAGGCTCCCTTGTCAGAGCGTATCGCCGAGCGCGGCGCGCCGGCCACCAGGGGTGGGCCCATGTGTGCGTCTGGATCCTCGCGTATTGGGCAGCGTTTCTGGTGAATGCCTCGTTTGACGTCTTCCTTGAAGGGCCACAAGGCGGAATTCCATTCTGGTGCCTGATTGGTATGGGGATCGCGACTGCGGAATGGCAGAAGCGATATGCAAACAGAGAACACAGTGAAAGTTCGCGTCCTCCTGTCACTTCCGGTCGGTCAAAGGCACTGCTGACACCCGCTGGAGCCAGAGGATGACAATTTCCGTCTCCGTAGTAATGACAGTTTTCAACGGTGAATCCTTCCTGGATATCAGTGTCCCCAGCGTGCTCGCTCAGACGCGTAGAGACTTTGAGTTCGTCATTGTGGACGACGGGTCAACAGATAGGTCTCTTGAAATTCTCAGGCGGTATGCAGCATCCGATTCCAGAATCGTATTGATTGAAGGCGGAAAACGTGGGCTGGCGGCTGCTTCAAACCTCGGAATTGAACGCGCGCGCGGTGACCTTATTCTTCGATTCGATTGCGATGATGTCATGCTGCCTTCAAGGCTCGAGCGCCAGAGTGCATTCATGACAGAACATCCGGAGATTAGCGCCTCTTGTGGCTACGCGCATCTGACGGATCGGAGTGGGCGGCGAGTCGGCTGCTCGAAGCCGAAATTCGATGTTACGCGTGGGTGGAAGGAAAGAAATGCCAGCTACATGCTGGAACTGATTCACCCTGCTTCGGCGTTCAGGAAGATTGATTTCAATGCGATTGGTGGTTACAGCGAAATCGGGTCTTTGATATGCGATCGCGATTTATGGGCAAAATTTATCCTCGGGGGATTTCAGATCGCTATTCAGCCAGAGTTTCTGATCGAGCAGAGCCTTCACTCGGCCAGCATCATGGTGAATAAAGTAAGACACCTTGAACTGGTTGCCCGCCTCATCGATGAGAACCTGTTCCGGAAGAGGGATGGGCAGCCTGAACTGACCTGCGATCAGTTTCTCGCCATGCGAAAACGGCGTTCACTTATTCGCAAGGTGCTCGAATGGCGATATGACACTGCGAAGATCTACTATCGTGCCGCTACCCGGCGGTATGCAGAGCGGGATTGGGTGGGATTCATCAGCCACGCCGGCATCGGCGTTGCCTTGAGCCCGATCGCAGTGCCGCGCAGGATGCTTGCGAAAGGGATGGCGAGGTAGTTCAGGTTCGTAACTATGCGGATTCTCATACTACACAATCGGTACCAGCAGGCGGGCGGTGAGGATGCGGTCGTCCGGTCCGAGAAGTCTCTGCTGGAATCGCGGGGCCACGAGGTCCGAGTCATGGAGGCAGACAACGACGGCATACTGGGCGTAGCGGCCAAAGTGAGGACCGCGTTTACCGCCATCTACTCTCTGCATTCGAAACAATTGGTCAGCGCGGAATTGAACCGGTTTCAGCCCCACGTCGTGCACGTGCACAACTTTTTCCCAACGCTGACGCCATCCGTGTTTTACAGCTGCGTCGGCGCTGGCGTTCCAGTGGTGCAAACGTTGCACAACTACCGTTTGCTGTGTCCTGCAGCGGTTCTGTACCGAAACGGGCATGTCTGTGAGTCTTGCGTCGGAAAAACGTTCCAATGGCCCGGCGTTTTGCACGGTTGCTATCGCGAGAGCAGAAAGGGAACTCTGGCAGTTGCGGCTATGAATGCCGCCCACCATCTGGCGGGGACATGGAACCGTGCTGTCGATATGTATATCTCGCTTACCGAATTCGGGCGAGGGAAGTACATTGCAGCCGGTATGCCACCCGACAAGATCGTGGTGAAAGGCCATTTTCTCGATGTGGATCCCGGGGCCGGCACCGGAGACCAACAATGTGTAGTCTATGTTGGCAGGCTTTCAGCGGAAAAGGGAATTGATACTCTGCTCCGTGCTTGGCAGTTGCCCGGTGCGCAGATTCCACTCAAAATCATTGGAGCTGGTCCGCTCGAGGACGAGTGCCGTAATGCAAGCGCATCAAACCCATGGATTGAGTATCTAGGCCCCATGCGGCCGGCAGAAGTCTACGAGTGGATGGGAAGGGCTCAGGCTTTGATGCTGCCCTCCAACTGCTACGAAGGTTTTCCGCGGACGATTGTTGAAGCCTTTGCCAAGGGAACGCCGGCGATTGCATCGGGCCACGGCGCCATGCTGGAAGCAGTCGAGCACGGCAGAACTGGCCTCCATTTCAAACCGGGAGACGCGCAGAGCCTAATTACCCAGGTTGAATGGATGCTCGAGCATCCTGAGAAGTGGCGGGAAATGCGCTCGAACGCTCGCACTGAGTATGAAACCAGGCACTCGGCGAACTCGAATTATTTTCAGCTAATGGATATCTATCGACGCGCAATGGCGGCGAAGAAAGGATTGCACGTAGCGCTCAATCCAATAACCCAATGAACACTTTACTTCAGGGCTCAGATCGACTCAGAGATGCCTTTGCAGAGGCCGATTTCGCTGTTCATCACGGCGGCAAACGCGCAAATGTACTCGGCGTGGGTGTCAGTGCCGTAAACATGGAAGAAGCGCTTCGCGCCTGCGACGAGCTGATTGCAAGTGAAGGCCGCGGCTATGTTTGTGTGACCGGGGTGCACGGAGTGATGGAGGCGCAGCGAGATCCGCAGTTTCGTGAGATCCAGAACCATTCTTTCCTTACGGTGCCGGATGGGATGCCGACTGTCTGGGTGGGACGAGCGCAGGGGCACCTCCAGATGCGTCGCGTTTATGGGCCCGATTTCATGCAGGAGTTCTGCCGTCTTTCCGTGAAGCGGAATTATCGCCACTTCCTCTACGGGGGCAAGGAGGGCGTCGCTGAGGCTCTTGCGGACAAGTTGCGCGAGCAATTCCCCGGCTTGCAGATCGTTGGAACTTACACTCCTCCGTTTCGTGCTCTGAATGCAGACGAAAAAGAGGCGCTCAATGTCATGATTCGATCGTCTCGTCCCAACGTGATCTGGGTAGGGCTCAGCACGCCGAAGCAGGAGCGTTTTATGGCGGAATACACTCAAGAACTTGAGGCCGGGCTGATGGTTGGGGTGGGCGCGGCATTTGATCTGCATACGGGAAACATGACTGATGCTCCCGGATGGGTGAAGTCCATCGGAATGCAATGGCTGCACCGCCTGGTCCAGGAGCCGCGCCGGCTCTGGAGGCGATATCTGTTGAACAACCCGAGGTTTATTGCCTTGACGTTGCTTCAATTCGCGGGATTGAAGCGCTACTCGATCGAACGCTCTAACGGGTAGAGTGGGCGATCCCACTCTGCAATCTGAATATATTCAGGACGAATGGAAAGAAGTGGAACGAGACAGATAGTGAACGAGAGGAGAAACGGCATGTCCGTTAAGCGGGCACTCGTATGTGGCGCAGGCGGTTTCATAGGTAGCCACCTGGTCAGGAGGTTAAAGCAGGATGGCTACTGGGTGAGGGGAGCGGATTTGAAACGTCCAGCCTTCTCTCCCTCTGCGGCCGATGATTTTGTTGTGGCCGATCTGCGTCTTGCCTCCAGCTGGGAACGGGTTTTGGATGACCGCTTCGATGAAGCCTACCAACTTGCGGCTGATATGGGCGGGGCCGGCTACATCTTTACGGGTGATCACGATGCTAACGTGATGCACAACTCGGCCATAATCAATCTGCACATGGCTGATTTCGGGGTGCGTACCAGTGTCAAGAAGGTGTTCTATTCCTCTTCTGCGTGTATCTACCCCGCATTCAATCAGGAAGACCCGAACAATCCGAATTGCGAAGAATCGAGCGCCTATCCTGCGGGGCCCGACAGCGAGTATGGCTGGGAGAAGCTGTTCAGCGAACGGCTGTATCTTGCGTATTCCCGCAATCACAATCTGGATGTTCGTGTGGCCCGGTTCCACAACATCTTCGGCCCGGAAGGCACCTGGAATGGTGGGCGGGAAAAGGCCCCGGCTGCGCTATGTCGCAAAGTGGCCGAGCAGGCTGAGGGCGGCGAGATCGAAATCTGGGGAGATGGGAAGCAAACCCGCTCATTCCTTTACATTGACGAATGCGTTGAAGCAGTGCGCCGGCTGATGGAATCTGAGTTTATCGGACCTGTCAACATCGGATCGGATGAGATGGTAACCATCAATGAGATGGCTGCAACGGTGATGAAGATTGCTGGAAAGAAGCTCACAATCCGGCACGTTCCCGGTCCGCTTGGCGTGCGCGGAAGGAATTCCGACAACCGCCTGATTCGCGCCAAGCTTGGCTGGGCACCCAGCCGATCATTGTCCGAGGGATTAGCCAAAACTTATACCTGGATCGATGGGCAGGTGCAGGCGGCGGAAGACCGCGCGGAAGTCGGAGCCAGGAGCTAAGAGGTCTGTGCTGATGGAGTGGAACGCAAGATGACGCCTTCGATCACCATCGGCATACCGGTCTATAACGGTATGCCCTGGATCTGCGAAACCGTCGAAAGCATCAGGCAACAGACCTGTTCTGATTTTGCTGTGCTGATTATCGATGACGGGTCAACTGACGGATCAGGGGAATATCTTCAATCTCTGTCCGATCCGCGCTTCCGCCTCATTAGGCAAGAGAATCGGGGGCTAACCGCGACTTTGAATCGAATGCTGGCAGAGGCCGAAACCCCATGGTTGATGCGGCAGGATGCCGATGATATCGCGTTCCCGGAACGGGTGGTCCGAACCCTGGAATGCATTCAGCGCTATCCGAATGCCGGGCTCCTCTTTTCTCATGCTTGCCACTACCAAAACAACAGAACGTTTGGGCGCCTTCTCACGACAGAGGGTAGTCCGGAGGTTCTTCATCGCCTTACGATTTCTGGATACCTACCTACGATCTGCCATTCGACGGTTGTGTTGAACGTAGCAAAGACCCGTGAGCTGGGCGGATATCGGTTCGATCTCAACGTGGAAGATTACGACATCTTCTGGAGAATGGCATTGGCACACGACCTGCGACTGATTCCTGAGACGCTCGTTGGGTACCGCATGCGGAATGGCAGCATCTCCGCGCGCAATATGCGCAGCCAGGCTTCGGCAATCCTGTACGTACAGTATTTGCTGCTTTCGGCACTCTGCGGGATTGATCCGAAGGGCTACGAGTCTGTGAAAGAGTGTCTCGATACGATCATCGATCGAAGAGCTCTCGATTACCGTTTGCATATGAGGAAGGCCCTGACCGCTCTTGGAGCCCTCCGATTCTCCGCGATGTTTGCCGGCGCGGTCCGCGGGGTGGCATCATCTCCCGAACTCTTTGTGCGCCGGGTTCTTTATCAGATGGGTAAGCAGATAGGTCAGCCGCAAACCGTACATGTCGGGGTGGATCCGGAGAAATTCTTTGCGCGTGCTAAAGAGCTCTGGCCGAACGAAAAGGCGCAGCCAAGGATTTCTTCATACGTGCAGCCCGTCACTGCCCGTGCAGTTCGCAGCCACTTTGCCGGTTCTTGATTACATGTCCGGACCAGAAATATACGGCTTGCGGGAGAAGAGTATTCCTTTTAGAGTGCTTCACGTTATCAACTCTGCTGGGTGGGAGTGCAGTGGGATTGCCAAGCTGGCCTTGGGATTTGCCCAGGGAGCCGATGCGAGCCTCTGCAGCGTGGATTTGTTATTCCTACGTCCAGGCCCGCTCCTAGAGCAGTTCCGCCGATCCGGCATCTCGACGCACCTACTGACAACTGAAAATCAGAACGGCGTGCTGGCTTTCCCAATCCTCTTGCATTTTTTGCGGAAGGGAAGCTACGACATCGTTCACCTACATAACGGAGGCAGATTGACGCAGTATGCGGCGAAGTTGAGCGGCGCTTCCGTGGTACTGCAGATCCATGGTCTGAGCGAGTCAGGCGGGAAAGGGCACCGGGCGTTCCCCGTTGTATTCGCAGACGAAGTAGTTGTGGTCTCGGAGTTCGTGGCCCGCGCAATGGGCGATCGAAAAGTGACAGTTGTACATCCCGGCATCGAGTTCCCGATGTCGGATTCCGAACCGCACAGGCTGAGAGACATTCCTGTCGTCGGAACTCTCGGGCGCCTGGTGCGAGTAAAGGGGATTGCTCACTTGCTTGGGGCCTTCTCACAAGTGCTGCGAGAGCTTCCCGAAGCGCGCCTGGAGATCGCCGGAGACGGGCCAGAGTTGGAGGCTTTAGTGCAGGAGGGGGAGAGGTTGGGCATTACGTCCAGCGTTTCTTTCCTCGGTTGGGTGCAGCGTCCTCAAGAAGTGCTGTCGCGCTGGTCTGTATACGCTCAACCGTCTCTCGAGGAGGCAGCAGGCCTTGGGGTGCTCGAGGCCTCGGCTGCGAAGCTTCCAGTGATCGCCTCGCGCGTTGGAGGTCTTCCCGAGATGATGCAGGACGGGGTTTCGGGGTATTTGGTTGAACCTGGCGACGAAACCGGTCTGGCAAAAGCACTCATTAAGGTACTGGTCTCGCCTGAGGAAGCAGGGACGATGGGTGACGCGGGTAGTGCGCTCGTGAAAAGCCGCTTCTCGCTCGAACGAATGTGTTCGGGCGTGCAGGCCATCTATGGACGGCTTCTGACTTCCGCTAGATCACGCCGGATGAAAGAGAATACGTTAATCGCCTCATGAAAATTGCAACACAACTGGAAGATCCATCCGAGTCACCCTACTCGTCTTCTCGTGAGAGGGCTATGCTCCTTCTGGCTACCTGCAAAAGGGTGGGTCGGAATTTCAGTGCTTCTCGTGGCGACCGTCTCATTGTGGATTGGTTGTTGAACTACGCCGGCGTGTTTTGCCCCGCGCTCACCTCACTCGCGCTGATACCGATCATGCTGCACGGATTGGGCGAACAGGCTTACGGGCTTTGGATCACCGCGGCAACAATCGCACCGCTCTTCGGAAGTCTCGACCTTGGCATCGGTTCGGCTGTCGCCCGAGAGGTAGGCGTGGCCCGCAGTGCTGGCATTACGGCAGACACCCAGGGCTTCATCCGCTCGTCCGCGAACCTCGCGATCTTGCTCGCCGTGGCTTCTACAGTGATCCTGACCGTCGCGGCAGTTCCGCTCAGCGTATCACTGCTTTTGACACCCGAGTTGCGAGCTATTGCGCCCGCTGTTTTCTTCCTTGCTGGCGTAACTTTTGCTGGTAATTGGCTGTTCGATTTTGCTCGTGGCGTCCTGGTCGGAATGGCGCGGTTCGAAGTAGTCGGATCGCTGAAGCTGTGCGGAGCATTGTTGCGGCTGGTTAGTGTGATCTTCGTATTGCACTTCAGCACGTCTTTGATCCTGCTTGCCGCGTGCTGGGCAATATGTCAGCTACTCCTTGCGGTCCTGTCCCTGTGCATTGTGGGCATCATTGAGCCGCTATATTCATTCAGGCTGCGTTTGCCGCGTTGGCATTCTCTGGCGCCGCACATGTCATTTTCCCTGGCCAGTCTGCTGTGCAATTCCTTCTATAACCTGCTCTCGCAGATTCCGGTTCTCGCTGTTCCCTTTTTGCGGGGATCGGCCGCCCTCATCCCGTACTACGTTGGACAGAAATTTCCGATTGCGGCACTCGCCTTCACCCATTGCGGCGGAGACGTTCTATATGCGGTCTCAAGTGCCTCTTCAACCTCGAAGGATTGCGAGAGGGATACGCGAATACTGCGATCGGCGATGCGCTGGAATTGCCTGGTTATGCTCCCGGTATTGATCGGATTTGCAGTCTTCGCCCCAGTTCTGTTTCGCATCTGGATGGGGCATGTGCCCGAAAGCGCAGTGGGCGTCGCCCGCCTGGTCACCTTCGCCGTCTTTCTGGAATCGCTGTGCGTACCCGTGATCTATTATCTGTGGGGCAGCGGGCTTGTTCGTCAGATGCTGCCGGCGTTTGTGATGGGAGTTACCGCGGGCACCTTGGCAAGTCTATTGCTGGTCCGGTCATATGGAGTAATAGGGGCCGCTGCGGGTTTGCTTTTCGGTATAGCAACGATGGCAATGGTCCTTGTTCGAGTTATCTCGCGATTCTCCGACCTGCCTCTGTTCAGTTTCGCCGTAGATCTTCGAGGATTTATTGCCCCGGGAATTCTGTGCGGGGCCACCAGCTTTATCTCCCTGCAATGCGCGACACCCTCAGGATGGATATCCTTGCTGGCGCTGGCGTTTCCATCAGCGCTGGTCTTCCTTGTCGCTTTTTTTATCATGGGAGCCACGGAAGTTGAACGAAAGAAAGTCAGCTCCGTGCTGCCTTCATTCTTTAAACAGACCGAGGCTCTCGTTCTTGAAGCTCATGAGCATGCTGACTGACCATCTGGCTCCAATAGGGAGCGTTTACCAGGAGATATCTCTGTCATGTGGTGCGTGCACAGTCGAGACGATCTCTGATCTGGCTGGCCTTCAGGCAATAGAACAGGATTGGAGCAGGCTCAGCGCAAGCACCAGGTCTCCAAATGTCTTCACAACGATCGAATGGTTCCGTATTTGGTACGAATCACTCGCGCTTGAGTGGGGGCACAACTGCTTCCGTCCGAACGTTCTGGTAGTGAAGGATGGTGACACGGTCATTGGAATTGCGCCAATTGTTCATCGAAAGATTTCTCGGTTTGGATTCTCTCTTCGTGTTCTAAAGTTTGTTGGTGACCACTGCGACTACAGCGATCTGTTGCTAACGGAACCTGTGCAAAGACGGAGAGTGGCGCAAGCAATCGTTCAGCATCTCTCGAAGATGACACACCAATGGGACCTAGTCAGCCTTCGGGACTTGCGCGATGAAGATGAGATCGCGCGGATGCAGGGCGCATTGGCGACGACCAGACTACATTCCCGGGTTCGACCTGAGCCAGAGGGCAGTCCCTACATGCGCCTCGAAACCGGAACTGCGGGGATCCTGCAGAAGATGTCAGCGAATGGACGCCGCAATTTCCGGCGCGAGATTGAGGCCGTTAAACGGGCAGGAATGACGGTGCGGATCATTGAGGACCCGCAAGCCGAGTCGGGGCTGGTTGAAAGAATGGCTGCTGTCGAGCGGGAGAAAAGTGTCTCACGCGGGATCCCGCCCTTTGTGTCCAAATATCCTGCAGCTTTTCGCTCCCTGATCAATGCTTTGGGTCCGCGTGGCTGGCTTTACGTTGCTCTTCTCGAGAAGCAGGAGCACCTGGTCTCATTTGCCCTGGTCTTTCGATGTGGCAGGGCAATCTGGGGTTACACCATGGCGTACGACCCTGCGTTCGCGCGATTTTCTCCCGGCAAGGTGCTGCTTTCCTATCTTTGGGATCACAGCTTTTCGCGTGGTTATGAAGAGTTCGACTTCCTTGCCGGCGATGAGCCATTCAAATTTCGCTGGAGTGCAGGATCCCATAGCAAGTTCCGGTTGCTGATCTGGAATCGCCGTCTCGTTTCGCGCGCAGGCAAGTGGGTATACGAGGATCTTAAACCTGCTCTTCTGCGGATTCTTGAGCGTGTGAGGGCGAAAATGCCGCGCGGGCGGAGGGAGAAATAAGACATTGCCGGAGCAGGTGCCAATTGAACTCCATAGGAACCTCGAGGCATACCGGACCGCTGCTGCGGTTGCGATGTATTCGCATTACTACCTCTTCGAGGAAGAAGAATACCTGTTCAATAAGTACTACAGGGCAGGCGAGAATGTTCTAGACCTGGCGTGCGGTTTAGGAAGAACGACTCTCTTGCTTCATGAAATGGGAATGCAGGTCCGCGGGGCCGATCGCTCAGATGTGTTTGTGCAAACCGCTCGGCGCCGTCTGCCGTATCTCGATTTTCGACAAGGCAGCTACGACCGGATCGAAGAGGCGGATGCTTCGTTCTCTCACCTGCTGATCTCCTATAACGGGATCGATTATGCCTTCCCTGAGATACAACGTGTAGCTGCGATCAGGGAGTGCGTTCGTGTTCTCAAGCCCGGAGGGACGCTCATTTTCTCCTCGCATAATCTGAAGTCTTTGCACTGGTTTTCGCCGTGTTCCTTCTGGGGCCCGCGCGACAAGATCCGCCTGACTCCGAAGGCGTTCCGGGACTGGTCTTATGTTGTAGAAGCGGGCATGCACACGTTTTATGCCTCACGCCAGTTCGTCATTCGGCAGGCAGAGGAATGCGGACTTAGACTTCTGGAGACGGTTTCATTTCGCAAACTCCGCAACTTCCAGTTAAGCCTGTACTTTTCTCCCTACATCCACTACGCATTCCAAAAACCGGCAGAGTGAACGCAGTATCCGGAGTTGGCAGCTTTACTCAGCTACAGCAAGGGGATATTCCAATCTATACACATGAAGGCTGATCCGAAAATTTCGGTAGTGATTGCTACATACAACCGTCGGAGTTTGCTGGCGCGAACACTTCCGACAGTCGTGGCTCAGGATCTTCAGCCTGGCACGTTCGAAGTGATCGTGGTATCGGACGGCTGCACAGATGGAACACTGGAGTTTCTTCGGGGCTTTCACGCTAAATGCGAATTGCGGGTCCTTGAGCAGCGCCCTAATCAAGGGCAGGCCAGGGCTGCAAATCTAGGTGCCCGTGCGGCACGCGGGAAATATGTTCTGTTCCTTGACGACGACATTGTTTGCGCGCCCGACCTGGTGAGAGTGCATCTCGAGGAGCAAGAAGCAAAGAAATCCGACGCCCTGGTTTTTGGCCCTGTGTTTGTGGCCGCTGAAAGCCCAAAAACACTCGCCGCGGATTGCACCCGCAAGTATTGCCAGCGAGAGATCGAGCGTTTAGCCAGTTCCTGCAAACCCATTTGGCCAAATGATGCCGAAGTCAACGCCAACGTGTCGGTGCCTCGCGATCTATTTCTGAGCCACGGGGGATTCGACGAGAACTTCGGAAGTGCGCGCCAAAATGAAGACCTGGGCAAGCGTCTCTGGAGGGCCGGATTGCCCTTTGTATATTCGCATCGCGCCGGTACCTGGCAGGTCTTCATCAAGGGGAACCACGCTCTGGCCGTTGCGGATGCAGCCGCATACGGAAGAGCAGAGATTCGCCTACTGCGGAAGCACCCCTATTCTCGACAGCACTCGCAAATTTATCGAGTTCTCCGAGCATCATTGCCGAAGCGCTTCCTGCATCGGCTGATAACTACCTTGCCTCTCTCCCTTGAGCTGTGCTTGCGGCCCGCGTTTGCAGTCGCACAAGCTTTGCGAGCCATCCCATTGATTCGGAGCGCCGGAGTGAAGATTCTCGACTGGCGCCGGGGAGTTGTGTTTCATCGCGCCGCGGTGCACGAAGCTGGGGGGTGGAAAGCATTAAATGAAGAATTCGCTACAGTCCTTCCGGTCCTTATGTACCATCACATTGGGCCGCGAATGCCCGGTACTTTCAAGCAACTTACGGTCTGTCCATCCGAGTTCGAACGCCAGATGCGAAGTCTCAAGCGCAGAGGCTTCAGCACGATCCTAACGGCCGACTGGCTGGCTTACATCCGCGAAGGAAAGAAGCTTCCGACAAAGCCCATACTTCTGACATTCGACGATGCATATGCAGATTTGGCCCAACACTGCTTTCCTGTCCTCAGACGCTTCGGCTATTCAGGTGTGGTCTTCGTTCCGACAGCAAACATCGGGGGCATCAATCAATGGGATGTTGCTACGGGATCCGCACCGCATTGCATTCTCACCACCGAGCAAATCATTGAGGCCGCGAATCAAGGTATTGAGTTCGGCGCTCACACGCGAACTCATCCTGATTTGCGAAAGCTGGATCTCGCAGAAGTGCAAGCGGAGATGGAAGACAGCCGGAGCGAACTCGAGGTACTTCTGGGCAAGCCGGTGATTTCCTTCGCATATCCATACGGCGAGTATGGGGATAGGGAAGTTGCATGTGCGAGCCGCATTTTCCCTTTGTGCTTCACCACGGACGAAGGCAAAAACAGTCTCGCAACCGAGCGGGGTCGCCTGCGGAGGATCATGGTTTACGGTGATGGGCTTCTGATGTTTGCTTGTTCTCTCGTGTTGGCATTCAATCCATTTCGCCGCCTGCAACATCACGTACGTCTTCGAACGAAACTGAGCCGTCTCTGGGCCGGGCTTCGGGGAACGCTCAAGCCGTCGAATGCCGAGTATTGAGCATCTGGTGTACTGAGCTAGATCCAATCGGGTGGCGGCCAGCGATCGGGCAGTGACTCCGTGATGCGAACGTCGAGAGTCCTGCGCGCTCTTGGGCGGTTGATAGTCGATTTTACGCATGGTTCCTCACTAGAACCACTTCCACCACCATCTATGATCTTCGTGCATCGCTTCGTCGCGGTTATCGTAATACCTATCCTGGTAGTGGTGGGATTCCTGTTTGCCTGCTTTCGCCTGCTGCTCGCCGCCGTCATGCGGATTGCCAATTGGGAATTGGCATGGCCGCCGGTGGAGACGGCGGACGCTGGAGAGCAGAGAAGTAAACCTCAGGGAGAACTCTAGGAACTCGTTGAAATTCGGCTGATTGCGACGTCTTTCCTGGCGATTTTCATTTCTTCCTGTTTCGAAGTCTGTTTGAAGTACAGTTCTTTCCGCTGTTTATCGAACTGCCCGCAATGGATGATCTTGAGGCACGCGCTGCTCCACCGATATATAGCTGAACATACCGTCCTGATCCCGCTCGTCTCCACGCATGTCTGTTAGACGAATGGCTGCCAACCTCCGGCGCAAACGGGAACCTATTTCAACAAGTTTCCTAGAGCCCTCTGGCGGGCGTCAGCGCGCCCGGTGCCGATGACGTACGCGCCGGCCTCACGCCGCTAGTTGGCTCGCCATCGAACCGACTACGCCAGCCGCGCCGTGGACGAGGACACTCTGCCCCGCCTGAAGCCGCCCGTGCTCGAACAGCTCTTGCGACGCGGTCAGGCCCGGCATCACGAGGGCCGCGCCCACCGTGAAGTCAACGTCGCCTGGCAGCGGCGTGAGGTTGCGCGCCTCGAGAGCTACGTACTCAGCCACTGTGCCGTCGCGATACCAGTCCGTCAGGCCGAAGACCCGCTGGCCAATTGACAGTTCCGTCGTATCATAGCCAATTGCGGTGACCACTCCGGCCAGTTCGTGTCCGGGGATTGAAGGCGTCCGGTCTCGGCCAACGCGATCGGTCCAGGTAGAGGGCCAAGTCAGCTCATCCCCGGTGAATCCTGACGCATAAATCTGAACAACGACGTCGTTTATTGCCGCGGGCGGCTCGGGCCACTCCACTAGCTTCGCCCCGGCAGTTCCCGCAGCCCGATCCGTGACAACAATCGCCTTCATCGCTCACCCCCGGTGTCGAGTCCTTGCCTGTCGCTTGGGCGCATCGCGCTCAGTTGAGTTCCTGGGCGAGTCCGATGAGAAGCCGTTCAGGCCCGCGGATGGCAGAGCCGATACGAGTCCTGATACCGGACTACGTCGCCCGCGAGCCGTGCGCCGCGCTTGCGAAGCTGCCAAGCGTCTCGTCAATATCGTCCACGGCGAACATAACGCGGGCGGTAGCCTAGAGCGTTCACCGGGGCATTGCGGTGAGCGGCGACGACAGGTGGCGTGAGGAAGCGGGAGAGCTCGAAACGGCTGTGGCCGTCCGGTGTGCGCATCATCGCAATCTCGACGCGCTGGTCGGCAAGTCCGGTGACACGTCCTGCCCATTCGCCTTCGATCGTGGTCCGTCCTTCGAGCTCAAGGCCGAGCTCTCGAAAGAAATCAATTGTCTCTCTCAGGTCATCGACGACGATTCCTACATTATCCATTCTTTTGAGCGCCATGCGTCGAATCTACACAATGTCGCTTGGATGCAACAACGGGCGCTCTGCGGAATACGAGCGGCACGGAGTTTCGGAACGGGGCCACATCATCCCCGAGTAGCAGTAATCATTGTCCCTTACGACGAAGGGAAGGCCGTCGAGCCCGTAGATGGTGGATCTGGGGCAGATCAAGACCAACCAAGCCAACGGGTTCCGACCTGGCTTTTTGATTGGATAGCATTTCTTCAATCTTCCCTGCGACCAGCGGCTTACTGAAAAGATAGCCCTGTATTTCATCGCACCGGTGGTCTCGAAGAAATTCCAGCTGACTAGTGTCTTCGACGCCTTCCGCTATGACTCGAAGATTCAAGTTCTTCCCCATATCGATAATTGCGGCTGTAATCGCAGCATCGTCGGCGTCAATTGTGAGTTCTCGAATGAAGGAGCGGTCGATCTTGAGCTTCTGTACATGAAACTGTCTCAAATAGCTGAGACTCGAGTATCCGGTTCCGAAGTCATCGATTGCCAGCCCGATCCCCATCTGTCTCAGTTGCCGCAAAACTGAAAGCATAAAATCTCGATTCGAAAGGAGAAGGCTTTCCGTAAGCTCAAGTTCCAGAAGTTCCGCCGGTAGCCCCGTGTCCTTAAGAACACGCGCAATCTGATCGCAAAAGCTGTCTTGCCCGAATTGGACGGCCGAAATGTTGACAGCCACCGGAACCCGGAGAAGTCCCATGTCCACCCATCGTTTCGCTTGGTTGCACGCACTCCTCAGCACCCACTCACCAATCGGAAGTATTAGTCCTGTGTTCTCCGCAATTTCAATGAATTGGTCAGGTGGAACCAGCCCCTTCTCAGGATGCTGCCATCGCAGCAACACCTCGAACCCAGCCAATTCGCCACTCTCTATGATCATCTGCGGCTGATACATCAGGAAGAACTCGTTGCGCTCCAGCGCCTTTCGCAGATCGCTTTCTACCGAAGTCCGTCTCTGGATCTCATCGTTCAATTCTGCGCTAAAGAATCTGTATGCGCTTCGGCCATTTTCTTTAGCCGCATACATCGCTTGGTCAGCGTAGCGAATTAGCGTCTCTCTGTCACACCCATTTTCCGGGTAAAGGCTGATGCCGATGCTGCATGAGGTGTGAAGAGAATACTCCTCGATGAGAAAGGTCGAAGAAAGCTCTTCTAAAACTCTGGCCGCTACAACTTCCACATCGCCTGTTGCGCTTACGTCTCCCATCACGATTACGAATTCGTCTCCGCCGATCCGGGCAACCGTATCCTTTTTCCTGACACACTTGGCCAGCCTGTCTGCGATTTTCCTTAGCAGGAGGTCACCGATTGTATGCCCAAGCGAGTCATTAATAAACTTGAAACGATCCAGGTCAATAAACAGCGCGGCGACTTTCGTCTTTGTTCTCTGGGCTCGAGCGAGTGCCTGCGTGAGTCGATCATGGAGAAGAGAGCGATTCGGCAAGCCTGTGAGCGGATCGTAGTAGGCAAGCGTCTCAACGCGCTCCTCCGCAAGTTTTCGATCAGTGATGTCCTCTGTGGTGCCATCGACATACTTCAACTTGCCATCAGTACCATAGACGGCCTGGCAATTCACCCTGATCCATCTGCGGGCTCGAGTCTTGGTGTAGACCTCCACTTCAGCGCCCTGAGCGGTTCTTCCTGCGGCTGCTCCTGCTACCAAAGTGACCATATCATCCGGGTTTACGAAGAGCTCGGCGCTCGCATTCGATACAGCTGCGAGTAGCTCGTCGGTAGAATCATAACCATGAATTTGCGCCAGAGCACGATTGACGGTAATTGGACGGCCGTCAGGGGTTGCCCGAAATATGCCAATGATTGCATTCTCGAAGATCGTGCGATAGTTTTCCTCCGCATCGCGTACTGTCGCTTCCATGGCAAGGCGCTCCGTAATATCGTGGAAGTACCAAATTCTTCCCCGATAACGCCCATCTTCACCCTCCAATGGAGCAGAATAGCGCTCAAATGTTTTGCCCGTTTTCAGTCGTATTTCGTCTGTGCTGCGTTCCTTTGGATGGTTATACAAATAGTTAATTCTCTGAAGAAAAGCGGGGGGATCCTGGACTTGTTCTGTCACGAGCTTGCGAACAGCGAGGTCATCTTTTGCGTCCAGCAACTCTTGAGGTATTTCGAAATGCCGGCCAAACTGTCGGTTGGCAAGAATGATTTTGTCGTTCTCATCGACTGCCAAAATGCCGTCAATTGTGGTTTCGGATTCGGCCTGAAGCAAAGCCGATTTGAAATTCAGAGCATCCTCGCTGCGTCGGCGCTCGGTGATATCCCGCACCGTCGCCATCAGCAGATGACGACCACCGAGTTGGAGCGCTGACAATCTGACCTCGGTTGGAAAATTCTCCCCATTTGAGCGTTGATGGAGCCATTCGAAACTCGCGCTGCCTTGTGACAAGGCTTCGGCGATCTTCGCATCCGCAGCGATACGCGACGGTGTCCCATCGGGCTGATTTGGCGGAGATACATCGGCCGGATGAGAAAAATCTGTCTTCTTGTGGAGGCGAAACATCCTAAGGGCGGCGACGTTGCAATCCACATACCCTTCGCCGCTCAGGAGCCAGTAAGCATCGAGTGATTCTTCAAAGAGGACTCGATATTTCGCTTCGCTATCCTGAAGTAGTGACTGTGCCCGTCGACGGTCTGTCACATCATGGGCGGCGACGAGCTCTCCATCGTGTCCCTGGTAGGCCAGGTCGTGTGCTACAACCTCGACATCGATAACGGTGTTATCCTTCCTGCGATGTTTCCAATGTCCCGGTTCCTGCAAGCCGGACTGTCGGACGTTGAGGTGTTCGAGCAGATTCGGAATATCTTCAGGAGGCCGTATATCCCTGATCGTCATTGCTAGGAACTCGCTCTCCGAGTAGCCATATTGGCGAACCGAGGCATCATTTACGGCGAGGAAATGAAGTGAGTTTCTATCAAATACCCACATCGGAACGGGGTTGCTCTTAAACAAGAGACGATATTGTTCTTCGGATATGAGCAGCAATTCTTCGGCGGCTTTGCGGTCGGATATGTCGCGTGCGACGGACGATGCCCCGATAATCGCACCTGTTACATTTCGAATTGGTGAGACAGTCAGATCGACCGTAATGTGATCGCCATTTTTCTTGACTCGTTTAGCTTCAACATGTGAAACCGCGCGACCGTTGCGAACTTCTTCCAGGATGTTGAAATACGAACCGCGCTCGCCTTCAGGGTTCAGAATGGCAATAGACTTGCCGATGACCTCGTTCGCGGAATAGCCGTAGATTCTCTCTGCGGCTTCGTTCCAGGTTTGGATCTCGCCCGTCAGAGACTTTGAAATGATGGCGTCATTTGAGGAACTGACGATGGCGGCAAGTCGACAGAGAAACGGGACAGTTGTCGTCGAGATAGGGTTCGACGTAATGGCGAGTTTTTCGTCATTGCATTGGAATGAAGGCCCATTACTCAGTGGACAGAGTGAGCTATGACCATCCAGGATTTCAGCAGCGGTCGTCGGCATCTGAGCACCTTTAAAATGGAACGCGCATTTCTGGCCCGATCTTGCATACCGACTCTGTTCAGTGCGCAGCGGCGCGATCTGGCCTCTTACCATTAGGGCTTGATTGCCGATTAAATGAGAATCGCACTATTGTCGTAGGGGAGATGTGATGCTGATCACATCGCCAATAGCTTTCCGTCCTCAGCAAGCCGAGTCGGCACTTGCGAGGGGTCAGGAAAGCGACGTCGCACTAGCGATGTGCGAGCAGTTCGCTACCCGAAGTCTAGTCGGCGCATTGGAAAGGGGAAAGCGTGCGTGCTCGAACAGCGAATTTGCGAGAAGAAGTTGCAACTCCTCGAGTTCAAGAATGTCGGGCGTTCCCTCCCGCTTCGCCCTCTGACGCAACGCGGAGTACGGCTAGCAGCTCTTCTGGCGAAATGGGCTTGGCGAAGATTGGAAAATCGTAACCGGAGCGAATAGCGTCAAGAAGCAAGGCGGCGGCTCGTTCGTTCCCGGATATCAGAAAAATGCGGGCGGCTGGATGAATGGCTTGGAACGCGATCGCGAGCTGACTGTTATCTATCGGCTCCATGATGACGTCGCTGAGAAGGATGTCGAACTGGGCTGAGCGCGCGAGGTGCAGGGCCTGGTCGCTGCTATGGGCGACGGTGGAATGAAAGCCGCTCTGATCGAGCACCAGACCCATGGTGTTCCCGGTCATTCGGTGGGAGTAGTGACCGATCCGCGAGACCCTCCTGTTTTGGTAATCCCGATTCGGCGATCGTGTGAAATACTAAAGCTGCACTTCAGAATGCTCTTTTCGCCAAAAGGAGCCGTCCGAACGTGGAGTTTGGTAGTCCTGGGAATTGTAGAAATGGACTGTGCAGTGACCGTACAGTAGATTCGGAAGTCGTAGAGTTCCTTCCGAATCTTGCAATCTCAGAATCAATAAGTTGAGCTGCTTCAAGGGGATTGTCCGGTTCAACTCCCGCCGCCTCCACCATAGCTCTTGCTTTCTTTTCAGCAGTTTAAATTCCAAGGGCAAAAACGGCGTTTGTGCGTTGCGCCCTTTTGACCAAGTCCGAAACAGCGGGCAATCTCACCTAAAGATATGGAAGCCCGATGGTGTCGGAGACACTCGCGATTCATCGAACAGCATAGTTGGCTAATGCGCTGCGATCTGGAATCGTGAGCATTGATCCTTCAAACCGAACAAGCTGGCGGCGCCTGAAGTTCGCTAAGGTCCGCGTTACTGTCTCGCGTGATGCGCCGATAAACTCACCGATCTGCTCGTGCGTGAATGCGAATCGAATGCGGCTTTGATTCCCAGTTGTCTTGCCACCATCGCTCCACTCCAGCAGAAGCCGGGCGAGCTTTTCCGGAGCTGAATGTGAGAGTGCAACGGTTCGAAGCTGCTTACATGCGACCGTCACCTTCCGGCTCAGTTCTTCGACGACAGTTTGATATGCGCTCGGATGACGGGACAGAAAGGCGAGTAACGTTTCGCGTCCTACGTAGGCCAGTTTGGCTGGATACAGCGTCTCCGCCGTCACGTTGTATGCGCCCCCGGCAAGGACCGAAGAAAGGCCGAGAATATCCGTCTTTCGCGCAATCCTGAGGTTGAGGTGTTTGCCATCCGCTGAACTGATGGAGACTCGGACCTCACCCTCCAGGACGACGTAGATACCCGTAGCTGGTTCTCCTTCCGTGAAAATGATCACGTTCGAGAGATAGGAAGAAGTGTGAAGAAGTGTTTCGAAATCGGCACGCGCGGTGGGCGACAGCCTCTCAAGCATCCTCTCTGGTATCGACAAGGGATTT
>DATNFD010000190.1:0-10755 GCA_035606555.1 Occallatibacter sp. | reverse complement strand
TTACTTCCACCCAGATCGCAATCATTGTTGCGATCATCGTTTTGGTTGTCGGCGCGATTATCGCTGTCTATTTTCAACGACGCCGGACAGAAAAGCTGCGGCTGCGGTTCGGGCCAGAGTACGAACGATCTATCGCGGAGAGCGGCGATCGACGTCGCGCGGAGGCGCAGCTAGAGAAGCGAGCGGAGCGCGTGGAGAAATATCACCTTCGGCCTCTTACAGCGGATGACAGGTCGCGGTTCACGGAGCAATGGGATCGCGTACAGGCGCATTTTGTGGACGCGCCGGCAGGTGCAGTGGCGGAAGCGGATCAGCTGCTAGGCGACATCATGGCGACCTGCGGCTATCCGATGGGCGATTTCGAACAGAGAGCGGCGGACATTTCGGTGGATCATCCGGTCGTAGTGCAGAACTACCGGTCGGCGCATGACATCGCAATTCGGCAGGCAAAGGGTCAGGCCTCTACAGAAGATTTGCGCAGAGCGATGATTCATTACCGGGCGCTCTTTGAAGATCTGGTTTACGAGCGGGATGGAGGCATCACTGATCGGCGACCGCCGGCTGTGGACCGTCGAGAAATCGTGCGCGAGGAGATTCCCAGGCGCGCGAGCTAGCAGCGAGTTGTTCCGCGGGTTTGTTAGCTGGTCGCTTGGATGCTTCACCTCTAATTCAAAGGACGCCCTATAAGAACGCACGAGACAAGATCATGGGCGATTGTTACCACTTCGGGAGTACACACCGAATGGAAGAGCTACCATCCCAGATCTGACTGGGCCCACAGCCTTAGCTGCCATTCATCGAGAAGTGTGGGCAGAGCTACGTCAAAAAGTTAAGGTTATGACGCGGTATTGAGAGAGGTCAGCTGTTGTGCTTGGGATCTTTGGAAACCCACCAGAGGACTTCACCAAAGATCTTCCACTTCGTAGCGTTGCTCACATCGAGAGGGAGGTATTTGGGGTTGGCGGAGACGAGAAGGTCTGAGCCTGATAAGCGCTGAAAACGAGCTACCTTGAACCCCAGATCCCGGTGCGCAACTACCACAAGCTTCTCATTTAGATTCTCGCGTTCACTGGATGCTGTGTCGACAAACAGTATGGAGCCGGACGGGATTGTCGGGTACATTGAGTCTCCGGCGATGTGCATGCTGATGATTTGTTCGGGATGCGGACACCAAGACAGCGGCGCGAGCAGTACGTCTTCCATTCGGGCCTGCGAGAGACGAACGTTTTCATTTGGAGGGATGGGATCGCCATACGCAGTAACATTCATGAGGGGAATAGCAACGGCATTGCCTGTACCCTTGATATGCTGTGAAACTTTTCTCGTTGTAATGAGATTGAAATTCTCGAGACTGACTCGCATCGAGGAGAGCGCCTGACGCATGCTGGTTTCCGGGAGTTCGGAGGTATCGATTCCAGCGCGTTCCCAGAAATAGTCACCGTCGGGGCGACCTGCCAGGTTGCCGAGTGCTACATATGTTTCAGCAGTGGGCTCATTTTTGCCTGCGAGCCATCGAGAGACCGTTGCGGGCGAGACACCGAGGCGTTCGGAGAGCGCAGCCTGCGTCAAATTGAGGTCCCGCAAAAGTCGCCTCAAGCGATCGGACCATTCCCGGGTTGTTACTTCATGGTCAACCATGGGTCCCCTTTTAGCGCTGCGGTAACCAGTTTCACTAGTGCAATTACCTCAATGGAATCAATGATTTATCATTGCTCGAGGTATCCTAGCAGGCTTTGCTTCGCATCGTAAGTCTGCTGGGGAACAGAGATAGAGAGCTGCCGGGGCTGCGGATGCGAACAGCGAGGCTGTGGAGAAGGGAACAGTTAGCCTTGAAGGCGCCGAACACGACAGCGAAACCTCGCAAGACAATTTTCACTCATTTGCTCCTGAGGCGTCCAACTAAGAACGGGTGACTGGGGCATCTCAATTGAAACAAGCGGCTCGAATGCCCATACAAAAATTCAATAGGCGGGTTTTGATTGTCGACGATGAGATGGCGATCGCTGACACGCTGGCACTGATTTTCAAAACACAGCACTACGAAGTGCGCACCGCCTATTCGGCTGAACGGGCAATTGAAATCCTAGCTGAATGGCAGCCTGATCTTTCGGTTCTCGACGTAATTCTGCCTGAAATGAACGGCATCGACCTGGCTATTGTCATCAAAGCGAACTATTCCGGATGTCATGTTCTGTTGTTTTCCGGTCACGCGAACACGGCGATGCTGTTGGAGGAAGCAGGCAGGAAGGGATATCAGTTCGAGGTTTTGGCCAAGCCGGTACACCCAAACTTGATGCTTGAGAGAGCTTCTGCCCTTCTGGCGGCGAGCGAAGAACCTCTGTACGACTGATCCTCCATCGATGCCAATCCAGAGAACTGGATCAACTGCTGCTCGAGCCCTTGGCTGTGCTGCGCCTTTTTACTTCGGAGAGCATCTGAAGGACTTTGTCTTTCTGTTCGTACTCAGGGTTCGCATTCAGCAACTTCTGCCAGTCAGCGATAGCTCCAGCGCCGTCGTGTTTGGCTTGCCACTTCACCAGTCCCAGATTGAAGAGGGTGTTTGGATTCGTTGGCGCATACGCGAGAGCCTTGTTGAACTCCGCAATCGCCTGGTCAACGTTCCCGAGGTACCAATATGCGGTTGCCATGTCGGTGCGCACTGACGAGTCCGACGGGCGGGCCTGAAGCGCGCGACGGTAGTAGTCAACTGCGATGGGATACTGCTGTGCGTCGTAGTAGAGGTTGCCCACGGCGATCACGGCGTCGCTGTCATTTGGATTGCTGCGAAGTTTCGCGAACAGGGGAGCAGCCTGCGCATCGGCCATTTGCCTGAGTTGCGCTCCGGTTTGCTGCTGGGCGTCAGCTGCGGACACTGGGCTTGCCTGCTTTGGAATTGCAGTCTGCGGACTCGCTGTGCCCTGGAATCCCCGGATCACCCATCCGCCGGCGATTCCCAGCGCAAGGCAGAGGGTCGCGAGGATCAGTGCTTGCCTGCTGGTCCACTGTCGCTGAAGGCTAATTGCTTGCATGGTTAACTCCCGCGTGCGCCGAAGCGTGTTGATCGGACGACATGGATATTGCGTCTGCCATCGCCTTCATGACGGCCTGCTTGCGATCGACGCTTAGATCTGGATTGGTTTTGAGGAGTTGGCGCCACGCGGCAACTGCGCCTTTACTGTCGCGCTTTCCCTGGAACTTGATCATGCCAAGATTGAAGAGGGCGTTCGCATCGCCTGCGTTGTAGGCGAGAGCCTTGTTGAGCTGCTCAATTGCACTGTCAATCTCGCCACTGCGATAAAGGCTGACGGCAAGCTTGGTCCGAAAGGCAACGTTTGATGGGGCGAGAGCCACAGCTTGTTTGTAATATGCTGCTGCTTCGTTGAAGCGATGAGTGGTGTGATACAGCGTGGCAACTTGTATGAGCAAAGCGGTGTTGTTGCGATCGTTCTTCAGCTTCTCGAGCAATGGTGCAGCCTGCTGGTCGGAAATCTGCTTCAACTCTTCGAGAGAGTGCGGATGTCCAGGTGGCAAGACTGTGTGCGGAGATTTGAGAGCAACAGTTTGCGGAACTGGAAGAGCAAGTTGGGAACTGCGCATCAGGTATCCGATGCCCAAGCCTGTGGCGAGGCAGATAATTGCCATCGCATAAACGTGCGAGGACTGTGGAGCGGAGACCTGAACTGGCGTTGCTGCTGTTTCATCAGCCATGCAATCTACTCCGGGTGGGAACTGCGCGTGCGGTGGATCTCGAGGAGAGACACCGGGCGCATCACGAAACCTGCATGCACGTTTGCCGCCGAAGCGGAGGCACGCGGCGTGAGAAGCGGCGTGTCTTGGTTGAGTAAAGCAGACGGTATCTCGTGGACAAGTGATGTCAATCACATTGCTTCGCTTTCATAGCGCCGCTAAGTCACGCGCATCACGATCCGTTGTGCGCGAAAATTTCGTTTTGTGACGCATGTCACTAGAAACGTGGGGCTTTTCACCAAGCGAGTGTGCGAGAACTCTCATGCTTTGCGTTGAGGTTTCGAGCGGCTTTGCACGGTGCCGGAGTTCAAGTGGTTTCAACTCTCAACGAGACAAGGAATTACGTGTGTTGTTTCGATTCAGGAAGCGCCGCTTTCAAAACGGTACTCAACGTGCACGGCTTGTTGGCGACTGAACTGGAGACGAGGCGGGTCAAGTCGACGCGAAGGTTCAGGCGATTCAGGGAGTGCGCACTAGGAGGCTCCACGTAAATGAAAAGACTTGCTCTATTCGCTTTGATGATCCTGGGAGGCGCAAGTTTCGCGACTGCCCAGATTAAGAATCCGACGTCCGACGTTTTGGGCGCCCACCTCAACTATGGCCGCGGCTGTGCGGCCTGTCACGCGCCACACAGCGGCGTTTACGGAAACGGGAATGCCAAGACGGCAGATGCGACCACGGGCAACCTTGCATTGTGGGGCGAAGACGTCTCCAGCTTGTATGGCAAGACCATCACGTCCGGCCAGAGTGAGCACGGGAGCTTCTTAGAGACGCTGCCGGGAACCACGGATGCTTCGCGGCCGGATACCGCAGGTTTGCTGATGTGCCTGAGCTGCCATGACGGCAACTATGCCACTGGCGCCATGATGAAGAACGTTGTGTACGAAACACTGCCAAGTACGTACGGGACGTCAAACCAGATCCCGACCCTGCTCGGAAATGACAAGACGGGTACGGGTAACTACTTGAACGATCACCCGGTAGGAATCAATGCAATTATCGGGTGCGGCGGTCAGTACGACTGGGATTGCAACATCAGCGCCGCGGGCAAGGTCCTGATGAATGGCCCAGCCTCTTCGCAGTTCGTGCAGAACTATGGCTTCTTCGTCAGTCCGAAGCCCTATCTCAACCAGCCGACGGTCATGTGCACCACCTGCCACAACCAGCACCTGATGAACGTGGTGAAGGTGACTAATGGTGTCACATTTACCGGCAGCGGCACCACCGGTACGGTAAGCGGCACCTCAGGTCTTCCGAGCGGGAACTACGCGACAATGTTCTTTATTCGCGCTCCCTACAACCCTGCAAGCACAACAGGAGGCAGCAACCAGACTGCCCAGTTCTGCCGGCAATGCCACGGTGCCGAAGCAAATGAAATGAACGGCGGGGGCGCCATTCCAACCGTGTTCTAGATTTTTTATGCATGAGGGGAGGAGGACCTTTCCCTCCCCTTCTTTTTCAAAAGCGGGGTCAGTATGAAACTTAGATTTGCATTCCTCAGTCTTCTCTTCGCAGCGGTGTCGCTGGTTTCAGCACAAGTCACATCGCATACTCCCACAGTATTCAAGAATGCGCCCGGCACATCCGGAGCCGTGGCTCCGAGAATAGTCGATCTTGCGCCGGTTGCGATCGTGAATGGCGCCACTTTGACCAGAGCCGACCTGATCCGGGAGGAATACACGATTTTCCCATACGCGAAGCAGCACAACGGAGGCATACCGAAGGAGTTTGAAAAGCAGATCCGTGACGGCGCGATGAAGATGATCATCTTCGAGGAACTGGTCTATCAGGAGGCTCTGAGACGGAAGATGATGGTTCCAGCGCAGCAGCTGCGGCGCGCGGAAACAGACTTCCGGAAGCAGTTTGCGAACCCGTCGGAGTTCAAGGCGCTGCTTGAGACAGAGTTCCACGGATCTGTCGAGCAATTGGATGAGAAAATCCGGCGCTCTATTTTGATTGAGGCGCTGCTTAAGAGTGATGTAGAGGACAAATGCACAGTAACCCCCGCCGAGGTGCGATCGTTCTACGAGAAGAATCCAGCGCGGTTCCATCATTCTGAGACGTTTCGGTTCCAGACGATTTCAGTACTACCTCCTGCAAACGCGACAGCGGCGCAGCTGAGGGAAGGTCACACTCGCGCGCAAAGCGCGCTGAAGCAGGCTAAGGCGACGAAGACTGCCGAGGAATTCGGGCTGCTTGCCGAGAAGATGTCGGATGACGATTACCGAGTCATGATGGGGCAGCACAAGCCGATGGCGGCGGAGGAGTTGGCGCCGCAGGTTGTGAAAGCACTTTCGACAATGCGTCCGAACGAGATGAGCGATCTGATTCAGGTGGAGAAGGCGTACACGATTGTCAGGCTGCAAGAGCATACTCCAGCCGGTCAGGCAAGATTCGAAGAGGTCAAGGCTCAGCTGACCAAGGATATGAAAGAGAGCAAAAAGAATCGGCTGCGTGCAACGCTGGATGCGAAGCTGCGGCAGAGCGCAAAGATCAAGGAATTGTAGGGTCCCATCCGATTGAAGGGATCTGAAGATGGAATCAGTTTGCGCGCTAAGAAGAAGGCGGTACGCCGTGGTGAGGTCAATTCGGATTGCGAGCGTAGTTACTGCGGGGCTTCTGTGGTACGCACTCCCGTTGAATGCGCAGCTCAAATGGGGGGAGACCAGTTCGCGAGCCAATGGGACCGTATCGTCGGGTTACACCGCGACGTATGGCAACACAATTGAGTCGAGCCACGGTTTTACAATGGGGGGTGCGGGGACACTGTCTGGCTCTTTCCACAGTCCCAATTTTCTTTCCTACAACTTCTCACCATATCTGAATCAATCGCGCTCGAATTCCAATTTCCAATCCATCTCAAATGCGAGCGGGATCAATCTGAGCACAAATATCTTTAGTGGCAGCAAGTTCCCCGGTTCGATCAGTTACTCGACGGCCTACAACAGCGATGGCAACTACGGAATTCCAGGCCTCGCCAGTTACGTAACGCATGGGAGCAACCACGCATTCGGCATCAACTGGAGTGAACTGCTGGAAGGCAAGCCTAAATTTTCAGCCGGGTATCAGACAGGGGGGAGCAAGTATTCGGTATATGGATCATCGGACAACGGGGAGAACTCTTTCCGATCGGTAAATCTGCATTCGAATTATCGATGGGAGGGATTTGGGCTCGGAGCCTTTTATGTGTATGGCAACAATCGCGCCACGGTGCCGCAGCTTGGTTCAAGCAAGGTGTTGCAAACGCATAGCGGCACTTCAGTGTACGGACTAACAGCGTCGCACCTGCTTCCTCTGAAAGGTTCTGCTTCCGCTTCTGTCAATCGGTCGAGCTGGAGCAGTGAGTTTTCGGGCTACAAGTCCTCAGGAACCATCGATACGCTCAATTCCACCGCGGGGATCCATCCCTTCGAGAAACTCACATTGACGGGGACTGCGAATTACTCCGATAACCTTTCCGGGCAGTTGATTCAGTCGGTGATTACGGCCGGGGCAGTGCCTGGCGGGATAAATTTGGACCAGTCTTCGCACTCCCTGGACCTAATGGCTGTTGCAACGTATGCGGCCTTGCCGAGCCTGCAGACCTCAGGTTCTGTTGAGCGTCGGACACAATCCTTTATGGGCCAGGACTATGGTGTGGATTCGTATGGCGGCGATGCGGTCTTTACGCACGCTCTGCTGAACGGCACCCTCAACTCGGCGCTGAGCGTGACGGCGAACAGGTCGACACCTTCCGGGTCCGACACGATAGGTCTAACCGCCTCGGAGAGCTCTTCGAGCATATTGATGGGGTGGCATGTCACGGAGTCATTCAGTTATGCGCAGGATGCTCAGACGCTCCTTGTGACGTACACAAATTCTTTCTATAACTTTTCCGGGAATGTGCGCCGCCATTGGGGGCAGTTCAACGTGAGCGCGGGAGCGGGCGGATCGAGGACGGCTCTAACGGCACAGCCCGATACAGTGAACAGCAGCGAGAGCTACTCCGCAAGCGTCGGCTACGGGCGATTTGTGGCCGCCACGGGGACCTACACGAAGGCTGACGGCCAGGCACTTGCAACAGGATCAGGGCTCGTAGGTCTTCCGATACCGACCCCGGTGCTGCCATCGGACCTCGTAAGTCTGTTCGGAGGAAAGAGTTACTCAGTGGGTGTGTCGAGTACACCGGTCAAGCATCTGATCACATCGGCTTCCTATGCCGAGTCGACAAACAATACCGTGACCAGCGGGGTGTTTTCAGCCAACAATAACAGCCAGTTCAACACACTGTTGCAGTACCAGGTGAGAAAGATGAGTTTCGTTAGCGGGTATTCGCGGTTAGAGCAAGGTTTCAGCGCAATTGGATCGCAGCCCGAAATCATTTCGTCGTACTACATGGGGTTATCGCGTTGGTTCAACTTCTTCTGATGCGCGAACTAAAGAAGCTGCGGATGATGGTGGCGCCGGCATGCGGAATGCTAATGGCAATTTCGGTGTGGGGTGCGGGTAAGCCGAAGATATCGCGACCGAGCGAGATGTGGCAGCTTTCGTTGGATGGTGGTCGCAGCCTGACGTGGCAGCAGAGCTTTAAGTCTGAGTCCGAGGTAAGGCCAAATCGCGGGTTCTGGAACAAGCTGGTGGATGTAGTTGCCGGGGCCCCCGATTATAAGTTTTTGGTGCGACCCTACAGTGTGATCACGGATTCGCACGAGCGAATTATCGTGACTGACCCGGGCGCGTCAGGGGTGCACATCTTTGACTTCGGGCAGAAGAAGTACAAGTTCATTGAGCGCCGTGAAAAGAGCAAAGACGCCATGCTGGCGCCGCAGTGCGTTGCGGTGGACGCACAGGACAATATCTATGTCACAGATTCGGAGTCAGGAAAGATCTTCGTCTTCGAACCGAACGGCAAATATGTGCGAGCGATTGGAAGCCTGAAGGGCGGTGAGGGCTATTTCAAACGGCCTACGGGGATTGCAGTGGACTCAACAACGCAACGGATCTACGTTAGCGACACGCTGCGCGATGAGATATTCATCCTGGATCTGCAGGGCACTGTGCTGGAGAAGTTCGGAAAGACAGGGCAGGGCGACGGCGAATTCAATTTGCCGACTGAACTGCGACTGAGCGGGCAGGAATTGTTGGTTGTGGATTCAATGAATTTCCGGGTACAGGCATTCGATCGTGCAGGCCACTTCCAGTTTTCTATTGGGAAGGTGGGTGATACGACAGGAGCGATCTTCAGGCCAAAGGCGGTCAGCATGGATTCCGAGGGTGATGTCTACGTCGTAGATGCGCTCTGGGGATTGGTGCAGGTCTTCAACCGCCAGGGACAGTTGTTGTACTACTTCGGCGCGAAAGGAACGCGCGCAGGCGAGTTTCAGTTGCCCTCAGGACTGTTCATCGACCATGATGATCGTGTCTACGTAGTGGATTCGTTCAATCGTCGGGTACAGGTGTTTCAGTATGCCGGGTTGAAGAGCTCAACCGGAGGGCAATGAGGTGGGGTTCAGGGCATTGTTGGCTGCGTTCTTGCTCCTGATGGGGGAACTGGCCGGGGCTCAGATCACGAGTGATGCCCTTGGAGTGCACAATCTGGGGCCCGGTAGCTCATCGCCAGTTACGGGCGCCAGACCGGACGCCTGCGCCTACTGCCACGCGCCACACTCGGGCTTGAACCTGGGACTGTGGAACCAGAAGCTCACGACCCAGAGCTACAGTACGTACACCAGTAATACGGAGAAGAACCAGACGACACAGCCGTTGCTTGGCGGCGTGAGCAACCAGTGCCTCAGCTGTCATGACGGCACCGTAGCTGTGGGAGCCACTGTCGCGTATGGGCAAGTGGTGACCCGTGGCGCAATGAACCCCGCTGACGTGTTTGGCGGCAATATGCAGTCTTCGCATCCTTTCAGCCTCGCGTTACCGCTGCAGGACAGCATCGATCTGACGGCATCGCTCGTGGCGAGCGGAAAGACGGCCGATACGACCGGAGCTGTGAAGCTGATCAACGGAAATATCGAGTGCACCTCGTGCCATAACCCGCACGTGCAGGCGAAGGATCCGGTATCGTTGAACTTTCTCGTGAAAGACAGCTCAAACGGGCAGCTATGCCTGGCATGCCACGATCCTGCGCGGACGATGAGCGGACAGGCGAATCCGCTGGCGGACTGGGCGACGAGTATCCACGCTGTATCGCAGAGCAAGATCTCAGCCTCAGCCAAAGTGGGAAGCTACGCAACGGTAGCGGCGGACGCATGCAATTCGTGTCATGCGCCGCATAACGCGAGCGGACCTGCGCGGCTGCTACGCGGACAGAACGAGCAGGACTGCATTGCCTGCCATAATGGGGGAACGAACATCTCGCCGCTGCCGGTGTACGCCAATGTGTTTGCCGAGTACGCGACGCCCAAGGTTGGGCATCCATTTCCGGCTTCGACAAGTCCCCACGATGCGACAGAGAACGTTTTGCTCAACAACAATCGACATGCAACGTGTGTGGATTGCCATAATGCGCATGGCTCCGAGCAGGTGACGTCGTTTTTGCCTGCGCCGACGATTCGAACGTCGCAGAAGAATATTGCGGGTGTGAGCGCCGCAGATGGGACGACGTTGCTGACCCCGGCTGTGAATCAGTATGAGAACTGTTTGCGCTGCCATGGGACGAGTGCGGGGAAGCAGGTTCTGCCGATCTACGGATATTTTGCGGTTCGTGGAGTGGCGGCGGGAGATCCGCTGAACCTCATCCCGCAATTTGCGCAGACGTCTACCTCGAGTCACCCGGTCACGCATACGCGGAGCAGCGTTCTGCCACAGCCGAGCCTGCTGCAAAATTTGCTGAATCTTGATGGGATCACGCAGGGCCGGGCGATGGGAACGCAGATCTTCTGTACCGATTGCCACAACAGTGATGACAACCGGGAGTTTGGCGGTACGGGCGCAAATGGTCCGCATGGATCGCGGTGGACGCATATTCTCGAGCGTCGCTACGAGATGAGCCAGGCGACGGTTCCGGGAGGGCTGATCAAC
>DATNFD010000189.1:0-55516 GCA_035606555.1 Occallatibacter sp. | reverse complement strand
CGGGAGAGGGGCTTGACAGCGCTTCAGAACCCTTCTGCCAACTTCCGAGTCGATGACGACAACCCATGTCGAGACCGCGGGACGAAGTGCGTGGTCTCCCGGGTGCCCAAATGCGAGGCACCCGGGGCACCCACATATCGTGAGAAAGTGAATTCGCATTGGCTTTGCGGCCCGGATGAAGCCGTGCCTTGTTACAAAGCGCTTCTCGTGTCGAGTCACCGGTCGCTCGGACTTTGAGCGATGTTGAGCGAAGCAAAAGCAGATTCTTCGCTTACCCCCACGCTGAAGAAAGCGCGTGGGGCCCCGTGCGCTCAGAATGACAGGCTAAGGGGAGAAGAGCGTCCTTCAGAGGGCTAAAGCCCGCACTTTTTCTGCCGCCCTCAGCGGGAGTCTCCGCGATAAGCCTGCCGTCAATTTCCACTTCACGTTCGTTCCGTAGCTCGCATGAACGATCAGCAAAGCTTCAGCCTCCTATTTCGCCTGCGCCAGCCCCGCAATGATTGCCGCAAGTTTATCGAGTATCTCGTTCCAGCCCTCCAATTGCCCGCTGTTCCTGGCGCTCTCCATGGGTTCATTTCCAATGAAGGTGAGTTTCGTCTTACCGTTTCCCAAATCCTCAAAAAGAGTCACGTCGTACGCACCGTCGATGGCTTCATGTTCTATTCCTAACTGCGCAGGATCGATCTTGTTTCCCTTCGAGTCGGAAAAATACATTAAGGAAACGATCTTCTCGTACGGAACAATCTCGTGGTATTCAACCGCGTTCCAGAACTCCTGCCCATCCGGCGACTTCATGCAGCAGAGGAATCTCCCTCCAACGCGAAAATCCATCTCGCAAACGGGCGCGGTAAAGCCCTTTGGCCCCCACCACTGCATGACATATTTCGGGTCTGTCCACGCCTTCCAAACCAATTCGCGTGGGGCATCAAAAATTCTTGTGACCATCATCCGCTCTGTCTCGTTAACGGTGTTCTTTGTCATCTCTGACCTCCTTTTTCATTTGCTTCACCACCACATCCAGCTTGTCGAAACTCTCTTCCCAGAATCGGCGATAACTCATCGCCCAGTCGCTGACGGTCTTTATCGCCTCGGGCCTAAGCGTGCACAGGCTCTCTCGTCCAACTTTCGTCTTGATGACAATGCGCGCCCGCACCAGGTAAGCAATATGTTTTGAAATCATCTGCTGCGAGAGTGCAAACGGCTCCGTCAAGCCATGCACGGAGGCCGGCCCGCGGGAGAGCCTCTCGACCATCGCCCGCCGGGTGGGATCGGACAAAGCCGCAAATGCTGTGTTCAGATTATCCACAACCATATGGTAGTGGATTGCGACGAAATGTCAACGCTATTCTCGCGGTTCAGTTTTCTATTCTCTGATCGCCGAACTCTGATACGGCAACATGGGTCAAATCGGCAAACAATTCATCAAGCGGCAAAACGGCGTTTGCGGGAGGATCACGAGATTCACTTCGAAACGTGGCGTGGACATGGACAAAATTACACTCGTGAGAATAAAAGCACACTGCGGCGGAAGGCGGCGCGGTCTGATCGCGTTGCCATGGTCGCAGTATGAAAGCATTCCGCGTCAACGAGATTGGTGCTGCTGGAGGTTTTCTTTTCCAGCTACTTTCATTTGGCAACGTTCGTGCGACATGGTCGGTGACTGCGCGTATTTCCTTCCCCGGATGGTGTCTCATGGAGGACCTGCTCATCAAAGCCGCAACACTGGTTGCGGTAGGGCTCGCCACTTTTTCAAGCTTCCCCAGTACTGCACAGCAGCAGGACTCGACAGCTCAACAACAACAGCCCGCAACCCAGCAGGTCCCACCGGTGGCGCCGACGGCAACGCCGCAGAACCCCGCGCAACCCTCTTCCGGGGCTGAGCTCAGCCCGGCAGCTGCCCAGCTGAAGCCTGTCAGCGGAGAACTCGTCGACAAACTCGATTCCAAGTCTGCCAAGCAGGGCGACAGCGTGGTTGTGAAGACAAATGAGAATCTCGAGATCAGCCGGGGCACGGAGATTCCGAAGGGATCGAAACTTGTGGGCCACATCACTAACGTCCAGCCGCGCTCCGACGGACACGAGAATTCACAGATCGCCATCCAATTCGATCGCGCAGAGTTGAAAGGCGGCCAGAGCCTGTCGATCGAAACTGTTATCCAGTCCGTCTCCCCGGCAAATGATATGCAGGCAACGACAGGGATCAGCAACCCGCCGGGAGCATACGGATCGACATCGGCGACGATGCCAACGGGCGGCATGGGATCCACTGCCGGCGCAGCAACAAGCAACCCGGCGATGGGCTCCTCGGCAAACGGAAGCATGAATCAGAACAACATGGAGAATCGTCCGGGTCTGGCATCGAACTCGACCATGCAGCCCGGGGTTGCCACGCAGCCAGGAGTTGCGAGTCAGAGCCCAGACAGCAACGCTGTCAACGCAGGTAGCTCTGCGATGGGCACTTCAGCGCATGCAAACCCTGCGCCAGGTAGCATTGTCGCCCGCAACGGGAATGTCGCGATCCGCACAACTTCAGTTCCCGGTGTGCTGCTCGCCAACGACATCCACGGCCTGCCGTTCTCCAACGCATCAGGGATGCTGCTCGGAGCGCGGCGCGATGTTCGCCTCGACGGGGGAACCCGCTTCGTGCTCGCCGTGGCGATGGCACCTCAAGCAGCCGGCAGCGGGATGAGCCGATAGCGGGCCAAAGAACTTTCCTTAGGAAAAGAGGGCCGGAGTCACTCTCCGGCCTTGCATCACTTCAGGACATAGCATTACCCTGGTTCCGCGACTGCGTAATCTGGCAGCTTTCTTGACTCCTTACTACCATCGGGAGTGGGGAGTTCACAATGTTCTGCGACGATGCCCAACAAGCAATGCGCGATCACTTCGAGATCAGCAGTCATTTTCGTCGTACCATCGAGGGCCGCATCGCGCGACTCGAGGCTGATGCCGCATCCGACGAGAACACCCTCCGGCATCTCGAGAACAGCGATCATATCCGCCGCCAGTCGCGTCTTGTTTCCGCTCAGCGCGAAGAAGCCGCGCGCATGCGCCGCTTCCTACAACACTCGGATACCCGACAGACCCGAACCACCCAGGCACTCTGACAAGCGCTGTCGCGCGTCGGGGGCCGGAGGTCCAGCGTAGCCGGCACTGAATGCGTTTCGGCGCTCTGAAGGTTCGCGATGAGCGGGGTTTCAAAGCTGCGGCATCCGATCACGGTCGACATCGTTTCGTGGCGGCCGACACCGCCGGAGCACCCGCTTGCCCGCATTCGCCACTCGCGCCGGCGATTGTCGATAATGATTCATGGCTCTGCGCACAAGCTCTCTCATATCGCTCGATTACCACATTGTCGACGTCTTCACGGAAACCGCGCTCCAAGGCAATGGCCTCGCTGTGGTGTTCGACACGGTTGGCCTCTCGACCGAGCGCATGCAGGCCGTCGCCCGCGAATTCAATCTCTCCGAAACAACCTTCATCCAGCGCCGCGACCCCGCAGTCGAAAAGCGAGAGGGCGTCCGTGTCCGCATCTTTACCACCCAGGAAGAGCTCCCCTTCGCCGGACACCCTACCCTTGGCACGGCCAGCGTCCTCAAGCTTCATGCACCCGAAGCTTTCGATGACGAGACGATTCGGCTGGCGCTGAAGGTGGGCACAGTGCCGGTAGGTTTCAATTCAGACGGTCTGTTTGGAGAGATGGTCCAGCGTGATCCCGAATTCCTCGATCAGCTCGACATCAACGAGGTCGCGCGTCTGTGCGGGCTGCGCACCGAAGACCTGCACTCCACCGTTCCGCCGCAGGTCGTTTCGACGGGAACAGCATTCGCGATCGTCGCGCTTCGTTCGCACGAGCCGCTTGCCCGTCTGAAAGTCGATCAGGAGCCGGCGACACAGTATCTCCGCGCCCATGGTGGTCGCTGGTTCTACGTCATGGGTTCGACCGGCGGCGACAAGCCCGCATGGCGCGCTCGCATGCAGTTCTACGGCGGCGAAGACCCGGCAACTGGATCCGCTGCAGGATGCGCAATCAGCTATCTTGTGCGCCACAACATTGTGGCGTCGCGCCATCAGATTCATGTTCAGCAGGGAGTCGAAATTGGCCGCACAAGCGATTTATTTCTAGCTGCGGCAATGGTTGACGGGAGGGTCACTGATGTTCGCGTCGGCGGCAGCACTGTTCCCGTTGCAAAGGGAACCATTTTCCTGCCGTAATACACACCCTTTTCAACAGAATTTAATCAGCCCAAGTTACTCACTAGATTCATTCTGACCTTTTTTCCATTGTTCTCAAGATCTGTTTCATCAAAATTTTCGCTTCCTGTTCTCTCTTTTCATGCTTCTCCGCAATCCGTACTCTTGCCCAAGCATTGAACGAAATCAACCGGACTTCATTCCGGTTTTCATACTGGCTTCATAAACAATCTGACCGCAAAAAGGTTTCCTTCTACGGATTGATTGCCACCGAAGTCGCCTGAGGGGTCGCACGTTCGCGCAAGCGAAGTGAACACCCTAAGGGGACTTGTGCGCGTCATGCGCGAGCGAACCTGTGCGCGGCCGACGGCCCCGGATCTTGACGAGCCTGCCCGAAAACAACGGGCTTCGCTTGCGTGCGTTTCAAGACCGGCCTCGATGAACAATTCCAAACAGGAGCAGGATTAACGAGATGCGCCCAAAGAAAATCATCCTTTGCGTAGACGACAACGAACAGGATCTCTCCGTTCTCAAGTTCATGCTGGTGACGAACGGTTACCGCGTGCTTGCCGCCACCAACGGGCAGGATGCCATTGCGCTCTTTGCCGATAACCAGGTCGACCTTGTCCTTGCTGATCACGCCATGCCGCAGATGAGCGGAGATCAGCTCGTTCTCAAACTCAAGCACATCGCCTCTCACGTTCCGATGGTCATTCTCGGAGACCCCCAGAAGATGAATGGTCAGATTCACGGAGCCGATGCACTGGTGGCCAAGAAAACCTGCTCGCCACAGGAATTGCTGGAGCGCGTGAAGATCATGAGCGCACGCAAACGTGGTCCCCGCAAGGGCATCACGCGCCTGGTCAGCACAGAGCTGGCCGTTGCTTCCTGAAAATCTGAACCGCCGAAGGGGCGGAACGGTACCCTATCGCCCGATACGCGGGTAACGCACGAACGTAAGTCATTTATGCGGAATCTGGTGACCGCCGCCCCCTTGACGATGTAAAGGGCCTATGGGCATACTCGCCATCGTGTTAAAACTGGTTTGTTTTCTGAATCCAGTGGAAGCAGGGTTTGTATGGATCTGGTCCTTGTTCGCCTTCTTTTTGTTGTCTTGCTTTCTGCCGTTTGTTATTTTCTCCACCCGTTCGATGCCAGGCCAGCGATTGCGGCGGCCGGAGGCGCAGTCGCCGCCGGAGCCGTCATCATCTTCGAACTTCGAGTACGTGCTCTCACGCTACGGAGACTGATCGGCGCAGTTGCCGGCAGCGTTCTGGGCATCTTCGGCGCCGCACTGTTCTGCCTGGTACTTCGCTCCGCCCCGATCGCCTCATCCACATCGGCAGTGATGCAGATCTTTGTCCTTCTCCTGATGACCTACGTCGGCCTTCTGGTCGGCGCCAGCAAGGGAGACATGCTGAACCCCGCCGCTCTCGGCAACCTCTTCGCCGGCGAGCGGCCCTCACGCAAATCAGCCAAGGTCCTCGATACGAGCGTCATCATTGATGGCCGTATCGCCGACATTGCCGAAGCCGGCTTCATCGATGGGATGATGGTTGTGCCGGAATTCGTTCTCCGCGAGCTTCAGGTCGTCGCCGACTCAACTGATAGCTCCAAGCGGCAGCGGGGCCGCCGCGGGCTCGACATGCTGCAGCGCATGCAGTCCAACACCAACATCCAGGTGCAGATCGTTCCGGACGATTTCCCCTCGATTCGCGAAGTCGATCTCAAGCTGCTCGAACTCGCCAAGAAATGGGAAGCGAAGGTTGTGACGAACGACTTCAATCTCAACAAAGTTGCCCACCTTCACCATGTCGAAGTGCTCAACATCAATGATCTCGCCAACGCTCTCAAGCCCGTCGTTCTCCCGGGCGAGAGGATGAACATCCTTATCCTCAAAGAAGGCAAGGAATACAACCAGGGTGTCGGGTATCTCGATGACGGCACGATGGTGGTCGTCGATCACGCGCGCAAAATGATCGGCCGCGCTGTCGAGATCTCCGTCACCAGCGTTCTGCAAACCGCCAGCGGCAAAATGATCTTCGGCAAGATGGACGAGAACGGCAAGAATGTACCGGAGCCCAGCAAAGCCTCTTCCGCAATCGAAATGGCCCGGTGATTTCCATCCGCTAAAGTAAAACGCCGGCTTTGCGCCACCGGCGTTTTACTTTTCAAGCTTTTCGTCTTCAGGCTTACGGGATCTCCCGAATCTCGCTGATCTGGATCTGCGGCTTGATATCCGTGTAATTGGGGATGTCCCCCTGCAACTGTCCAGCCACGGGCATGAACGCCGCTGTGAACGCATCGACCGATTCGCATGTGAAGCCCACAATCGCTGCATACGGCGGAGGCGCTCCCGGCGCTTCGCCGGCAATTCCGATCTCAATCGAAATCGCTTTCACCGCGTCGCCAAGCAGCCGCTTCGCCATCGGCATGTGCACGCTCAAGTAGTAGTCGACATCGAACCGTTTCCCCGGCCCGCTCGGATAAAGCACACTTACCTTAACCATCTTTCACCTTTTGAAAGCAGACCCGGATCATCGCGGGCGGCCGGCGGTCCCTAGCTTTCGGGGACCGGGAATCATCCATTCACATTCAGTACTTCTGCACCTTCGGGTCGATCTCGTCGCTCCACGCCAGGATTCCCCCCGCCAGGTTCACCACCTGCGAGTATCCCGACTGCTTCAGGAACTCCGCGATCTTCTGCGAACGCGCACCCGAGCGGCAATGCACAATGATTTCGCGATCCCGCGGAATCTCTTTCAGGCGCTGCGGCACATCGTTCTGCGGAATCAGCGTCCCGCCGATCTGCGCGATCTGGTACTCGTATGGCTCGCGCACATCCAGCAGGAACACGTTCGCGCCCGCATCGCGCCGCCGCTTCAGCTCTTTCACGCTGAGTTGGGGAATCCCGTTCTTCACGGCCTTCTCTTCCTTCGACTCCGGCATGATCCCGCAGAACTGCTGATAATCGATCAGCTCTTTCACCGTGGGATTCTCGCCGCATACCGGACACTCCGGATTTTTGCGGAGCTTCAGTTCGCGGAACTTCATTCCCAGCGCATCCACAAGCAGGAGCCGCCCGATCAACGGATTGCCCTTACCCAAAATCAGCTTGATCACTTCCGTTGCCTGGATCACGCCCAGCAATCCCGGCAGAATGCCCAGCACGCCGCCCTCGGCGCAGCTTGGCACCAATCCCGGCGGTGGCGGCTCCGGATAGAGGCATCGGTAGCACGGCCCCTCCTCCATCCCGAAAACGCTGGCCTGTCCCTCAAACCGAAAAATCGAAGCATACGCATTCGGCTTCCGCAGCAGCACAGACGCATCGTTTACCAGATACCGCGTCGGAAAATTGTCCGTCCCATCCGCGACGATGTCGTAGTCCCTGATGATGTCCAGCGCATTGGCGCTCGAAAGCATGGTCTCGTGCTTCACCACGTTCATCGCGGGATTCAGTGCCGTCAGCTTTTCCGCCGCAGAGTCGAGCTTCTTTCGCCCGATGTCCTTCGTGGAGTGGATAATCTGCCGCTGCAGATTGCTCGCGTCCACAACGTCAAAATCCACCAGCCCCAGCGTGCCGATGCCCGCTGCAGCCAGATAGAACGCCAGGGGCGAACCCAGCCCACCGGTGCCCACGCACAGCACGCGCGCGGCCTTCAGCTTTCGCTGGCCCTCTAAGCCTACTTCAGGAAGAATCAAGTGGCGCGAATAACGCGAAAGGTCGTCTGTGGTCAGCTCAGGGAGTATGGTCGGGTCGGTAGCAGTAGCCATGGTTATTTGATCTCATTCATTGGAGGATTGGGAGGGTCTTTTCGATTCTGAAAAGCACTCTGCCGGTGCAGCTTGCCGGGAAAGCCGCATTCATCTCTAGGTTAGCAAACAGAAGAACGGCCCCGGTCAGCCCGGAGCCGTCCAATGATGCACAGAGACTCTTGTTTCAGCGGGATGCGGGCTTCGTCCCGCTTGCCGCAGCCGATTTCGCAGTTGCCGCAACTGCCGTCTTTGTTGTTTTCGGCTTCCAGAAATCCGCATCTGCCTTCATCGTCGCCTCATCTACATAGCTCTGTCTGGGATTGATGGTGAACAGTTCGGTGCGTACACTCTCAACCGCCGCTGCAAACATCTGATTCAGCTTCTGTGCGTTGTCTTCACCGCCCATTGCTTCCATGATCTTCTTGCTTTCGGCCCTCTCGCTATCCACTTCGGCCAGAGATGCACGATGTGTCAGCGCGATATACAATCCCGCATCGCCGCCGTACTGCAGTTCATACATCCCCCAGTGCTGGCTCGAGCCGGCCTTTTCCATTGCTTCCTTGTACATCCTGGTTGCTTCGCGCCATTCCTTCTCATGCCCAAGGCGCACTTTGAACGCCGTGAGTTCGTAATAGCGAGCATGGCTGAAATCCGGGTGCGGATGGAAGCTCAGATTCTCGTTATAGACCAGCACTGCAGAATCCATGCCTTCGAGCAATTCGCTGTCAGCCGCGATGTCCCGGTCAAGTTCCGCACCCAGCGACGCATTCTTCTCGAAGATCTTGTTGTCAGCCTCCCAGGCTTCAAACGATGGGTACCGCGTCATGTACACGGCCCGTGGTTTGCCCGTCATCGAGTTCAGCGCGATATAGTGGCCCTGCAGTTTGCCCTTGTTCATCAGATTGACGAATGCCGCTTCTGACCTGTCGTGCATGGCGCCGCCTTTGCCGGGCTTCAGCCATTCGCGATTTACCTGAATAACGGCAGGTGGTTTCATGTCGCTGGAATCTTGCGCAGCAGCGACTCCGATTCCAGCAAGAGTGAGAGTGAGGCATAAGACGGGGGTGAGCTTCATCGGTAACCTCCTGATATTTCGCGGAGATCACTGGCGGCCCGGGGGGAGGACCATGGGTACGAAACGCGGGTGATCTGGGACGTGGCGGAAGCATAGCCCCGACTCCCGCAGTTGTAAAGAAGAGTTTCCCCGGTTTGAAATTCAGTTCAATGACCTGAAAGACACGACTTCAGAACCCGCCGAAGCGTGTAGGTGTGAATCACCAGGCTCGAGTCATCGATTACCGCGCTCGGCACCTGCTGCATGTCCTGGATCTCCGTCGCAATCAGCACTCCATTGATCATCTTCGTCTTCGTAATGACGAAGTCTTCGATGACATTGCCGGAGCCTCCGCCGGGAAGCGCAATGACGAGATTCATTCTTCCGCCGCCAGTTGCATCCACGGTGTAGGTTCCCGAGATGCCGATCTTGCTGATGCTCCGCGCCGTATCACTCGTCCCGGGCTGATTCACCGTCGCCGCTCCGGTAATCCCGCCATGCCCGTCCATCACCTCGTAGCCAAGCGCCCGCGCAACGTTCGCGCCGTAGGTCGCAATTGCGCCATAGTCTCCACACACCGTGGCAACCGAAAACTGATCGCGCCCGGCGCTGCCACGCTCCTGGGCCTGCAAGTGGGCCTGCAAACTCGAACAGCAAAACGCGACAAGTGCCATCAAGAGCCAATTCGGGGAAATACGTTTCATGGTCGACCTCCGCTAAAGATATCGTCTTTCAGGGTTGCAAACGGGGAACTCTGAGCATAGCCGCCGGCGGAATTGTCGGCAATCGAAAAGGCCCGACTCTCACGTGCAGAGAACTTGTTTCGGAGCCAATCTCGCAGGTTTGCGGGCAATCCTCCGGGTATGCGAATCTTGAACAGGGAAATTCCCGCTAGATAGAGACCCATTATGCCGAGAAAATCTGTCCGCGCCACCTTCGAGCAGTGCATGGAAACCCTCCGCGAACGCGGCTTCAAAGTTTCGGCTTTCAAGGGAACCGCCGGAGGCATGCTCGTAGGCAAATACGGTGCGGCGGCCGTACTGGTACCCGCCGCCGATAAAGAAGGCGGTCCCGCGACCTTTTTCGAGCGGCCCGGCATCCTGGTTCGCGGCGAAATCGCCCGTCTCCTCGACCGCGGCTACCAGAAGTTCATCAGGAGCCCGCAATTCGAACTGCCTGCCACTGCCGACCAACTCGAGGCGATCCACCAGTTCCAGGAAGAGCTCACCCAGGCCATCGGCGGCATCAGCCTCTATAACCAGTCACTCGGCACCACCAGCGACGTGTACGAGTACGATCGCCTCCGCGGCCGCGAGCAGGACGCCGAGCCCGCTGGCCGCCGCCCCTGGGAACTCACTGAGGGTCATTAGCTCATTGGGCTCGCATCCGAGAGCTACACAGAGCCCAAATGCAGCGCGACGCCTGGAATGCGTTCGCTGCGTATCGATGCAGGTTTACTTTTGTTCGCCTCTGGGGGCGTAGTATCCGCGGCGGACCTGGACCTTCATGTCGTCGCCTTTGCATTGCACCGAGATGTGGCGGAAGCTGCCGTCCTGCTTCAGGTTGGTCGGCGTGTAGCTGGCGAGGTACTCGGTGCGGAGTTCTTCTTCGATCTGCTGGAAGGCTGCTTCGAGCTTTCGGCCATTGGTTCCGACATTGATGAGCCGGCCGCCGGTCTCTTCTGACAGCTTTTTGGCTGCGGAATATCCGGAATAGCCGAATCCGCCGTAGAAGCTGGGCTCGGCGATGAGGATGACATAGACGATAGTGTTCGCTTTTTGAGCGGCGGCGATGGCTTCCTGAATTTTGTGATCGCTGCCCTGGTCATCGCCGTCGGTGAGGATGATGAGGGCCTTGCGGCCGTTCTGGTCGGCCATCTTTTCATTGGAGGCGAGATAGACGGAGTCGTAGAGGAGCGTGCCTTTCGGCGTGCCGTGAATGGGGATGGTGCCGCCACCGAGGCCGGGAACGCCCGAGCCGCCATTGCCTCCCGCGGTGTTGATCTGCGCTTTATTCATGGCGCGTTCGAGCATGCGGGGGCTGTTGGTGAAGTCCTGAAGGAGATCGATGTTGACGTCGAAGGAGACGAGGAAGGCCTGGTCTTTGGACTTGAGAACGCGCTCGAGGAACTGGCCGCCGGCCTGCTGCTCGAGTGGAAGCACGTCCATCTGGCTGCCGGAGGTGTCGAGCATGAGGCCAAGCGTGAGGGGTAGGTGCGTCTCGGCGCTGAAATTCTTCAGCGTCTGCGGGATCTTATCCTCGGCGACGGAGCAGTCGTCTTTGGTGAGATGCGGGACCAGTTCGCCTGATTTGTTCTTCACAGTGAAGAAGAGGTCGACGAGGTTGACGTTGAGCCTCAGCGTTCCCATGGACTCTTCTTCGGGCGGCGGTGGCGGCGCGTTGCTGACCGGTGGAGCGTCCGGCGATGGCACAAGCTGTCCCCATGCACCTGCCGTGAACAACGGAAGGGCGATCAGGAGCAGGGCGAAATGACGGGCGACACGCATTCTGGTAAGTTGGACGCCGAAATGGGGAGGAAAGAGAGCACTTTCATTGTAAAGAGAGTGGCAAGGGCTGAGCGATTGAAGAGGATTGGGCAACCTGCGGGGTGTTGGTGCGTCTGATAATCTGACGGTTGCGGTCTCTGAGGAGAATGCTTGGGGCGCATCTGCGGCCGGGGAAGTCGTCCGGGCGCAGGGCTGTGAAGGGGAGGAAAGAATACCTGTGGACCGTGGTTTGAAAGCACTGGCGCTGGCGGCAGTTTTGGGTTCATGGGTGGGTGTCGGTGCAGCCGGGTTTGCGCAATCGACCGATCAACAGGCGGTTCCGGACGCTCCCAGGCCGCAGCCTTCGAATACGCTGAAGGATCTCGGGCCTATCACTCCAGGACTCGGGGCAGCGAACGCGACGAGTTCGAGCACAACGCCTGATACGCCGCGGCAGGCGGCTCCGAAGACTCCTCCCAAGGCTCCGACAGATGTGCAGACTACGGCTCCGGAAAACCTGAATGCAGAAGATATCGGCCAGAGACTGGTTACCTATACGACTTATGTCGAAGTGCCGGTCACGGTGAAGGACCAGAAGGGCAACCCCGTAGCCGGGCTGACTTGGCGCGACTTCAAGGTATATGAGAACGACAAATGGGAGCCGTTGAAGATTTTCTCCGTGGATCCGGCGCCGCTCTCGATGGCTTTTGTTATCGATCAGAGCGTGACGATGGACGTGATGGAGAAGGTGAACAACTCGCTGGGAGCCATCCAGGGAGCCATGTCCCCGTATGATGAGGTGGCGGTCTTCACCTATAACAACGGTTCGCGGGAGTGGACCGGCTTTACGGGCGCGCAGGGAAATCGGGTTCCTGCGGTGCTGGCGCTGGCGAAAGCCAGCGGCCGTGAAGAAGCAGTGCCGATCAACAGCGGCCCGTTTGCCGGATGTGCGATCAGCAAGAACGGCGGATGCCTTGATTCGAACCCAACAGTAACGCACGGCGGTGCCACAGGCAATCCATCGTTTATCACGATCCCAAAGGAAATCCACACGCTCAACGACGCAATCCTCGCGGCCGCGAAGGAACTGTCGACGCGTCCGCAGGGGCGGCGACGGATCATCTACGTGATTTCGGATGGCAAGGAGTACGGCAGCAAAGCGAGCTACAAGCAGGTACTGCAATATCTTCAGACCAACAAGATCGCGGTCTACGGCACGCTGGTGGGCGACGCGGCGCGATGGGGCGAGGGTTACGTCAGCCGTCTGCATTTGCCTTTCACGATGTATGACAACCGACTCTATGGGTATGTGCAGGCGACGGGTGGAATTCTGCAGTCGGAGCGCGATCTGAACGGGATCGAGAAGAGCTACGCGCAACTCGCCGAGCAGGCTCGAAACCAGTACATGCTGGTGTACGCCAGCCACGAGCCTCCTTTTGACAGCAAGTACCGCAAGATCGAAGTGCGTGTTGACCGGCCCGGGGTTGAAGTTATCGCGAAGAAGGGCTACTACCCTTCGAGCCGGGACAACGTCCAGCACTAGGCAGTTTCAGCACTCAGACACCAGAACAGGTAAAGCAAGGCGCGCGCAATGATGGCTTCATCAGCGGCTACGGCAGGGCTGAGTTTGCTCTCCGCGGCAACGTGGGGAGGGTCGGACTTTGCCGGAGGGTGGGGCGCGCGACGGGCATCGAGCCTGCTGATCACAGCATGCGGTCAAGTGGTGTCACTGGCCGGTTTGCTCTGCATCTGCCTGGCGCTGCGGCTGCCCGTTCCGAATGCGAAGTATCTTGTTTTCGCGGCGATCGGCGGGTTTGAAGGAGCGTTTGCGCTGGCAATCTTCTATCGCGCTCTGGCGATGGGAGCGATGGGCCTGACGGCGGCGATAACGGGGCTGCTTACAGCGCTGATCCCAGTGGTGTTCGATCTGTTTCATGCGGGGTGGCCGGGAGCGCTGACCTCGACCGGGTTGCTGCTGGGGCTTGCGGCCATCTGGATGATTTCGCAATCGCAGGAAACAGCCGGCCTGGGCACGCCGGCGAAAGCGCTATTGCTGGGAGCGTGCGCGGGGGTCGGGTTCGGCGCGCAACTGATCCTCTTCAAACTGGGAGCTGAGGGCGGCGTGCTGTGGGCGCTGACCTCGGGACGGATTGCCGGCTCCGCGGCCATCCTGCTGACCGTGCTTGTCGCTCGTCCACAGGGTGGCTGGCGGGGTTTCTGGCTGGCTGGAATGATCTCCGGGACTCTGGACACGGTTGGGAACCTGTTCTACATGATGGCTTCGCAGGTGGGAAGGCTGGATGTGGCAGCGGTGATCTGCTCGATGTATCCGGCGGGGACGATTCTGCTGGCAAGCGTCATTCTGCGGGAAAAGCCGACGAGGAGGCAGCTGATGGGAATGGGGCTGGCTCTGGGTGCGGTGGCGCTGTTGAGTGCCTGAAAACAGGGGACAAGGAAACAGGGGACGAGGGGACGAGGGGGTAAACACAAAGGCCTGTGCTGTGAGCACAGGCCTTCTGAATGCTGAAGTGGCGGTCTCCTCGGGGCGAAGCTATGCCTGCCGGGGCGGCTCGGTGGTGCTGGCCGGTGGGGCAGGGGGTGCCGGGGGCTGAGCCTGGGTGTTCTGCTGGTTTGTCGTGGGTGGCGGATCGGTCACGCCTTTAATGCCCTCTCTAAAGCCTCTCAATCCTTCGCCCAAGCCCTTGCCAAGCTCGGGCAGCCGACGGGCGCCGAAGAGCAGAAACGCAACGACGGCAAGAATAATCAGGTGAGTTGGCTGTAGTAAATCGCCCATTTTAGATCCTTCCGCGCGCAGGAGTGCGGCGCGCTCATCAACCTCAATTGTCGCACAAAGGTGGAGTGACGGTGTGATCAACCGCACTTCTATTCAACCGCCACACCTATCCCGGTCCCGGTATTTCAGTTCACCTGTGCGGGGTTTCCGAGCCGCTCGGTGACCATGTTGTAGAAGGTGCGCAGGTCTTCTTCCTCACCGTTGGTTAGGCGGCGGTAGATCTTCATCAGCGGAAAAAGGCGCGAGCCACGGACTTCGACTGCTGGAACTGCCACCTGGCCTCCGGGGTACTGGGTCATCTCCCAGCTGCCGGCGTAGCGAGTGCGAAGGACTTCGCCGAGGTAGCTGCCCCAGAGGCGCGATTCGAAGTCGAGGTCGATGTCGACGCTCTCGCTGATAAGAACGATGATTTCGTCAAGGGTGTTGATGGAATCTGCGGAGTAGTCGAGATCCTGGTGGTACTCGCTTTTTGCGGTCTCGACGGCCGCCTGGGCGTAGCCCTCCATCATGGCGCCCAGACTGGGAAATGCGTGCGACTCGAGCTTCTGACGAAGCTTATTCATATCTCATAAAGACTAAATCTTCGCCGCGATGGTAGCGCGGTACGAATTGTAACGGAATGGCAGGTTTGCGCATCCCTATGGCAGACTCGATTTAAGCGGGGCGGAGGATGGTGTCGATGAAAATGCGGAAGCGGTTGAGCCTGGTGGCTGCTTTTTTTCTGACGGTGGGAACAGCGTTCTCTGCGAGCCGCGATATCTATCCTGACCCGTCGCAAGCGAAACCCGAACTTGCTGCCGCACTGAAGAAGGCAGCGGCCACGCATAAGCGCGTGCTGATCGATTTTGGCGGGAACTGGTGCGGCGATTGCCAGGTGCTCGACATCTACTTTCACAATCCTGAGAATCGCCCGATCCTCGATGCGAACTACGTTCTGGTTCATGTGAACGTGGGTCGGTATGACGCGAACCTCGACCTGGCGGAGAAGTATGGCATTCCGCTGCAGAAGGGCGTTCCGGCACTCGTCGTTCTCAATGACAAGGGCAAGGTGCTCTACAGCCAGAAGAGCGGCGAGTTTGAAGCCATGCGGCGGATGCAGCCGAGCACGGTGACGAGCTTTCTGGTGCAGTGGAAGCCGACGCGCCCGGGTTGCAGCGTGACGATGGTGACATGCTGAGCAGCTGATGGCGGCGCAGATTCGGTTCGTTTCCGGATGTCAGCGAGGAGTTGGCTTCGCGGCGGCTTCCTGAACGGCAGATTCCGCTGTTGACTTCGAATGGCTCTCGATAAGCGCTTCAAGTTGGGGGAGCCAGACAGAGGGGCCGCTGAGAATTGGGACGCAGAGATTGAACAGGTCCCTGTTCTTGACCTGAGAGCGGGCCTCGAAAAGAACGAGAGGGCCATTGAAGTACGATTTGGCGGCTGTGATTGCCTCTTGCGGGATGCTTACGATGTCCTCGACCATGATGACAGCATCGGTGCATGAGCTCTTCATCAACTGATCACGGAGTTCGCTGATGGATTCACATACCTGGATCGTGAATCCGGCAACGCGGAGTACGGCCCAGCGATGGCAGGCATCATAGCCAAACGTCAGTATCTTGCGAGACATCGTGCCCTCACCAAAAATCAACAGCAGACCTGGGGTATGAGGAGATAGTAGAGCCCAAATCAGGTTGCATTGCAAGCAATTTCAGCCGCGAAGAACCATGACGCGAGACGCAAAAGAAGGTCAATCGATTTACCAAATTTTTAATTCTGAAACGGCGCTGAAAGCGATTCGTTAGCGCAGGGTCAGCGCGCAGTTGCGGCATGCGGTATGTCTCGAATTGCGGACGACCGGGAGAGATCGCGTGTTAGCGGTTCAGCGATGCCGGAGATCTTCTTCGGTGTGTATTCGAGTAAAGTTCGAATGCCGAACAGACCTGGTCGCCCGTCATGGACCATTGCCACGACTCATAATTCAGCACGTCTTGGTGGGGACGACGCGTGTAGTCGTACGCGGGAAGCGGACGGAAGGTTTCCGTGGCGTCAGCAATGCCGGTGAGGTCCCCTTGCGATGCGTAGGCCTCAAGAGCGCGCTTCTTTCGCGCAATCTCGTTGGGCGTGGGGCGGAGCGAGACGGCGGGTTGTGCGGGCAAAAGAAGGCTCTGCCACTTGCGTTCGATCTTCTTGAACAGAGGCTCGATAGGCATCTCCCATGCGGCGAGCGAGAGCTCGCGCGCGATGACAGAGGTGATGAAGTTGCAGCTATCGTGGTCCGGATGGCTTCCCTCATACGACATGGTTAGCAGTGTCTCGGGGCGCAGGCGGCTGACGAAATCAGAGATTGCGTCGATGGCTTCGGGCAGGTGCTGGAAGAGTTGCTGATCGACGATGGGTCCTGCGGAGCGAGTTTTCAGAAATTCCACATGGCTGACGCCGACGATTTCAAGAGCCCGACGCGCTTCTTTCCGGCGGAGCAGGCTGTAGGCTTCTCGTGAACCATAGCGGTTCCAGAACCAGGGATCAAGAGGGCCTCCATCGGTGCAGAAGAGCACGTGAGGTTCGCGCATGCGCTGGAGGAGCGCGGCACAGGCAACGGCCTCGTCGTCAGGATGCGCGACGATGACAAGGGTGCGTCCGAGGAGGGGAGCGAGCGGGTCCATGCGTGTGTTGTGATGCTGCCGGCCAGGGCTCGGGACGTTTGTGACGAAAACGGCAGGCTCGCGGCTTTGTTTTGATCTGCGTGAGGTGGAGCGAGCATCCAAGCAACTGTGCTATCTGCAGATACTGCTGAGGCGGTCGCAGAGCCCGGAACGCCGAACCAAGCAAGGGGGATCCGCATGGCGAGTTTTCATGAGAAGGTGGAGCGTCTGAAATCTGCAATTTCAAAAGCAGAGATGTTTGTGAACCAGGGTGGCGATCTGCAGGGGCCGGAGTCCGGTGGAGTCAAGGCCGAAGTCGTGGATGCGTGGGATGAGTTCGCGAAGGAGTTTGTGGACGCTTCCGTGCAGATGGACGCGTGAGGTTTTCCTTCCGGTGTCAGGCCTGAATGGTTCCCGCCCAGGCAGAGCTTGGACGGGGCACCCACGTCTTTCGTTCTAATTACCGATTGAGTTTGGGTCGAAGAGTAGGGGGAAGAAACGGCCTTCCATCTTGTGTCCCTTGGGGATTGCTGGGACGCCTTTAAGTAGCGGCTCCTCGGAGGCGGAGCGGACGCCTTCGCGGAATGCATTGATGAGCGTGGCGCGGCGGGGGCGGCCGGAGCGGTTCTCGTAGGAGCCGTGGACGGTGAGCGGATGGTGGAATGAACACTGTCCGCGTTTGATCTCGATGGGGACCGGACGGAACGCTTCCTTCTGTTCGGGGTTGAGCACAGTCATGATTTCGTTCATGTCGCCGGCGAGGCCGGTGATGGGGAGCAGCTGCCAGTTGTGGCTGCCGGGAACGTAGTAGAGGCAGCCGTTATCGCGTGTGCTGTCGTCGAGGGCGATCCAGCAGGTGAGGTGCTGCATGGGCTGGGTGCGGGTCCAGTACGAGTAGTCCTGGTGCCATGCGACCACACCGCCGTGGTGAGCAGGTTTGCAGAAGAGCTGGTCGTGCCAGAAGCGGACGGCGCCGTCGAGGAGTTGGGAAGCGGCGGCGAGGAAGGCAGGGCTCCAGAGGACATCGTGAAATGCGGGGCCGGTGCGCCATGCGCCGAGGGCGTGGAAGAGGATGGTGTCTGGATTGGCGGACTCGTTGGAGTGGTACTCGTGAAAGAGCTGGTGCGAGGGGTGGGATGTTTCCATGAGGCCGATGAGTTCTGAGCTCAATGCATCCACCTGATCGTCGTTGAGGATTTGCACGCCGGCGAGGTAGCCGTCGCGGTGGAAGGACTGGATCTGGTCATCGGTGAGACGGTATTGCTGCCATTCTTGTTTGCCGGCGGGAGGCTGGCCGAGGGCGCCGGTCGGAGCGTGGAGTTCGGAATAATCGCGGATTGCGGTGGTGGTCATGGCGGTGTCCGGAGATGGGTTGGGCGTGTGCGGCCCTCGCGGGATTTCTACATCAGGGAGGGTAGGGATGACAAACGAGTGGCGTTCGCTAAGTCAGCAAGCCCTTGATCCGCCCCTCGAGTGCTGCCTGCGTCTGCTTTGCAGGAAACAGTCTTTCCAGCCACCCCAGATCTGCGTCCACAGTCAGGTCATGATCCGTTACATCGACGAACCCCTTAATCGGCGTCCTGGCGATTCCCATCTTGGCGTCGAATGAGAAATCCATTCTGCTCCCAGTCCATTTCCTCGACTCATTCACGATCTGTATAGGTACACTTCCGAATCCTTTGAACAGATCTTCGAATGAGCGATCAATAGACCGCATGATTTCCTCTTTCCGACGATTGTGCGAAACAGTGACGCGCATACTTCTCCATTCGATCGCCTTGTTTTTCTACTCGGCGAACTGCGGCTCGCGCGGGCTTTCTCAGATGGCGAGAAACGCCTCTGTCGGGCACGAGGAGATCAATTCTTTGATGCGGAATGAGCTGAACCTGCCACTCCGCACGAACTTGCGAGCCGGGGAACTCGAGCAACAGCCGATTTCTGCTGCGCAGGGGTCGCCCTCCCGGGACGAGATCAATCGGTGATCGGCGCCATGCTTTTTGTATTCCAGTAGGTGTACTGGATGCGGTGGATGACGGTGATCGTAGAAAGCACGGCCAGGACCCAGAGTACGGGGGCCATGACGCCCCACTGCTCGAAGAGTGCTCCGAGGAGGATGAGGACGATGCGCTCGGGGCGTTCCATAAAGCCGACTTTGCAGGAGCCGATGAGGGCTTCAGCGCGGGCGCGCGTGTAGCTGACCATCAGCGACGTGACCATGACGAAGGCGACGAGAACAACGTAGCGGAAGCGGTTGATGCGTCCGTAGTAAACGAGAAGGCCGAAGAAGAGCACCACGTCGGAGTAGCGGTCGATCACCGAGTCAAAAAAAGAGCCGAAGACGGTGACCTGGTTGGTCTTGCGGGCGACGCGGCCATCGACCATGTCGAAGAGGCCGGCGCCGAAAATGACGCAGCCGGCGTAGAAGAACATGATTCCGGCGTTGCTGGCATTCGCGTGGCCGAAGAAGAAGGCGGCGACGATGTTGATGACGAGGCCGATAAAGGTGAGTACGTTGGGAGAGATTCTGGTAAGTGCCAGACCATGAACGATCCGGTCAAGTAGCCAGCCGCAGGCGCGGCCGAAAGCGCTGGTCCAAGTCATCTTACTTCCCTTACTTATCGGTGCCGGTACCGGCCTCTTCTTCTTCGTCTTCGTCCACTTCATCGTGGACGGTGGTCAGCTTGAGAATCTCGAGTTCGCGTTTGCCGTTGGGCGTGACGATGGTGGCGGTGTCGCCGACCTGCTTGCCGACGAGCCCGCGTCCGATGGGCGAGGTGGTGGAGATGAGGCCCTTGGCGACGTCGGACTCTTCGCTTGTTACGAGGCGATAGACGATCTCTTCGTTCTTGGTATTGTCATAGACCACAATCGTGGAGCCGAAGCCGACCTTGTCTCGTGGAATGTTGGCGAGGTTGACGAGTGAGAGCTCGGCCATGCGGCGCTTGAGTTGGCCGAGGCGGGCATTCACGAACTCCTGCCGCTGCTTGGCCATATGGTATTCGGCGTTTTCCGAGAGATCTCCCATGGCGACAGCCTTCTTGATCTCGGCCGGCAATTCGTAAGCGAGTTCATGCTCGAGAGCAGCAATGTCTTTGAGCAGCTGCTTTTTGATGTGATCGGGCATTCAGTGATCCGTGGCGGCGGGCGGGGAATGCTCAACCGCGATTAGATAAAACGTCCAGAAACTCCATTATACGCGTCGTTATGGATGCGGAAGTCGGCGCGCCCGGGCCGGATATGGGGCACGTGGAGAGTGGGATGCTGAGCGCTTTTTATTCGTGGGATGGAAGTTACGAAAATTTTCCAGCAAGGAGGGAATAGGACAGGCGGTCGCTGGTTATCGACTGTGAACGGAAACAGAGTTCCAGGAGAGAGACATGAGTGACTTGCAGGACAAGCAGTTGCAAAACGGCGTAAGTGCAGATGGAAGCGTCAGCGCAGACGGCATTGACCGGCGCGGCTTTCTGAAGTGCATGGCGTGGGCGGGCACAGGGCTGGTGTGGACCTTCGCGGGCGGCGTGCCGACCTCACGGGCGTTCGGCGAAGGCGCGAGGGGCGGAAGTGGGTCGGATTTCACATTTGTGCAGATCAGCGACAGCCATATCGGGTTCAACAAGCCAGCGAATACGGATGTGACGGCGACACTGCAGAAGGCTCTGGCGAAGATCGATGGGGCGTCGCAGGCTCCGGATTTTCTGATTCATACGGGTGATCTGACGCACTCGTCGAAGCCGTCGGAGTTCGACACGCTCGACCAATTGCTGAAGGCGCGTCGGCAGGTTTTCTATGTGCCGGGCGAGCACGATACCTCCGTTGACGACGGGAAGATGTATCTCGCGCGCTATGGCAAGGGAACGAAGGGGAGCGGCTGGTACAGCTTCGATCACAAGGGGGTGCACTTCGTCGGACTGAACAACGTGGCGCAGCTGGAAGGCATGGGGAAGCTGGGGCAAACGCAGATCGACTGGCTCAAGGATGATCTGCACGCGGTGAAGAGCAGCACTCCAGTGGTGGTGTTCGCGCACATTCCGTTATGGGCCGTGTATCCGGACTGGGGATGGGGCACGGCAGACAGCGAGCAGGCGTTTGCCGCGCTCAAGCGGTTCGGATCAGTGACGGTGCTGAACGGGCACATCCACCAGGTGATGCAGAAAGTGGAAGGGAACGTGAAGTTCCACACTGCGATGTCGACTGCCTTTCCTCAGCCTGCGCCGGGAGCAGCGCCTTCTCCGGGACCGATGAAGGTGCCGGCGGAGCGGCTGCAAAGCGTGCTTGGAATTACGGACGTGAGCTTCGTTGCGCAGCATCGCGAACTGGCCGTGGTGGATTCGACGTTGTCTGAGGACAAGGCAGAGAAGCGGGTGCTTGGGCTGTGATGGTGGGCAGAATTGCAATGACCTATGGCGCCCTGCTGCTGGCGGCGGCAGTGGGACTTTCGTTTGTGCATCCGTGGGGCGATGTGCGCAATGGGGGCGAGCACGCCGAATTGCTCAAGGGCAGCGACGTTCCGCAGGATGTCCGGCAGGTGCTGGAAAAGAAGTGCGCGGATTGCCACTCGAACCAGACGCATTGGCCGGTTTATAGCAGGCTGGCTCCGGGATCATGGTTGATGGAGCACGACGTGAACGATGGACGCGCGGCATTGAATCTGTCGCGGTGGGAGCAGATGCGCGTGGAAGATCGCGTGGACGCGTTGTCGCGAATCGCGGCGGAGGTTCGCAGCGAGGAGATGCCTCCGACGGCGTACACCATGATGCACCCGACACGGCATATCAGCGATGAGGAGAAGCAGATTCTGGCGATATGGGCGCGGGCCGAGAGACGGCGGTTGAGAGCGGCCGCCGAAGTAGAGAAGGAGACGAGTGGACAGTGAAGCGGAAACATGTGAAGCGATTCTGGCTCATGGTGGCGTGGTCGTGGTCAGCGTGTGTGTTGGCAATTTTGTTTTTCCCGAAGACGGGAGTTACAGAGGCGGGGCCAGGCGCGAATGCCGCGAATGGCAAGGTGCTGTTTGAGAAGCGATGCACAGGATGCCACTCGCTGGATAAGAACAAGGAGGGGCCGCACCTCGCGGGTGTGTTTGGAAGAAAGGCGGGATCGGTTGCGGACTTCAGCTACTCGAATGAGTTGAAGGCTGCGAAGATTACCTGGGATGGGCCGATGCTGGATCGCTGGCTGACCAATCCGGATGAGGTGGTAAAGGACAACGATATGGCGTTCCACGTTCCGGATTCACGCGAGAGAGCGGACATCATTGAGTTCCTTCGGGTATCCTCGGGCAAATAGGATCCGGGGACATCAGTCCGGCCTGAAAAGGATGGAATGGATCGAGCGTTCTTCGAACAGCTGGCAATGCCGCTGTTCGATCAACTCTACAATCACGCATGCTGGTTGACCGGGAATCGCGGCGATGCCGAAGACCTGGTACAGGAGACGTACGCCAAAGCGCTGAAGGGATTCGGATCGTTTGCGGAAGGAACGAACCTGCGGGCATGGATGTTCCGGATCCTGCGCAATGCATTTTTGAATTCGCGGAGCGGACTGAAGCAGAAGACGGGGTATCTGGAGGACGAGGAGACGGGTGCGGAAGAGGCAGTAGCGCACGAGGTAACGCCGGAAGCGCTTTTTCTCGCGAGCGAAAGCCAGGAGGCGATCTTCAGCGCTCTGGAGCGGTTGCCGGTTGCACATCGCGAGATCATCCTGCTGTGCGATGTGGATGAGATGTCGTACCGGGAGATTGGGCAGGTGCTGGATGTTCCGGCGGGGACAGTGATGTCAAGGTTGTCGCGAGCGCGGGCAAGTTTGCGCAAGGAACTCGGAGCCGGCGCGAAGGAGGCGGTGCGATGACGGCGTGCAGTCAGGATCGCAAAGCACTGGCAACGTACCTCGATGGAGAGCTTCCGGCGGAGCAGGAACGATCGCTGCAGGAGCATCTGCGGAGTTGCCCGGAGTGTGCGGCGGAAATTGCGGCGCAGGTCCGGCTGCGTCGCGCGATGAAGCCTGCGGGAACGCGGTTTGCTCCGAGTGCGGATTTGCGGCGCAAGGTGCAGGGGCAGATTGCGGCGAAGAAGAGTGTGGGATCGCGGTGGATGTGGCCGGCTGCGGTTGCAGCGCTGGCTGTGATGGTGTTGGCAGTGGTGTGGACGCGACAGAGTACGTTGCGCAACCAGGCGTTCAGGGAGGTAGCTGATTTGCACGTGTCGGATATGGCGAGCACGAATCCGTATGATGTGGTGTCGTCGGACAGGCATACGGTGAAGCCGTGGTTTCAAGGGAAGATACCGTTTGCCTTCAATCTGCCGGAGTTTGCGGGGAGTGAGTTCACGCTGCTGGGCGGCCGACTGGTGTATCTGCATCAGCAGGCTGCCGCGCAGCTTGTTGTCGGGGCCGGGAAGCACAAGATTTCTGTAGTCGTTGTACAAGAGAATGCGGGATTCGGGGCCGGGTTGCCGTTCTTCGGCGGAGTCGCGGTTCGCGATTCGTTCAATGTGGAGACGTGGGAGAAGAACGGCTTGCGATTTTACGTCATCAGCGATGCGGAGAAAGGCGCGGTCCACCGGCTCGCGCAGGCGCTGCAGGCGGCGAACGGGTGAGTGGCGCCGAGCCTGGCAATCCGCAGAATCGATGAACGCTCGTCAGTACATCGATCCTGCGAAGTTCCCGATTATCGTGTCACTCGTCTCGTAGAGCCACGATCGGATCGACGCTGGTGGCTCGCCATGCAGGAATGGCAGTTGCGGCGAAGGCTACCACGGCCATCAGTGCAGGTACGGTGAGGAAGGTGGCGATGTCCGTGGCGCTTACACCGAAGAGCAGGCTGGCGATCACGCGCGTGAGGGCGACCGCGCCGATCAGTCCGGCGACGATGCCAATCGACGTCAGCTGCATTCCCTGGCGGACTACCAGCGACAGGATGTTTTCACGCCGCGCACCTAATGCAACCAGAATCCCGATGTCGTGCGTGCTCTGGGTGACGAGGTACGACATGACGCCGTAGAGGCCAACGGCGGCAAGCAACAACGCAAATATCGCGAACGCACCCAGCATCGTGCTGGAGAATCGCTGGCGGGCCAGGGAATCGTGCAGGCGCTCGTTCATGCTGCGAACGCCGTAGACGACGGTCGCAGGATCGACAGCATGGATTTCGCGAATGATCGCCTTAGAGAGCCCCGGATCATCGGAGGATGACCGGGCGACAAGAAAAGTGCCTCGGTCGGGTCCCTGGTCCATGGCGAAGTAGGTGGCGATCTTGCCGTCGGTATCGAGTCCGTATTGCTTGACGGCTCCAACAACGCCAACGATGGTGATGGGCTTTTTGGGATCGAACCAGACATGTTTTCCGACCGCGTCGCCGTGCGGCCAGAATCGCTGTGCGAATTTCTGATCAATGATGGTGACGCGGGTTGTATCGAGGTTGTCCTGACTCGAAAAGAAGCGCCCGGAGATCAAAGGAATTTGCATCGTCCGGAAATAGTCGGAGCTTGCGGTCCGCATATCGACTTGCAGTTCCTGGCCGGGGGGCGGATTGTATCCTTCCACGTGAATGCCTCCCCATCCGACGGATCCGGTGAGAGGAAGAGCCGAGACAGCGCCCTCTGCAACTACGCCGGGAAGATGAGCGATACGGGTTTCGACATCGTAGTAGAAGCTGTTGAGGACTTTCTCGTCTTTGTACTTTGGATCGCTCACGACGAACTGCATGCTCACCACATTGTCTGCAGTGAATCCCGGAGAAACGCTCTGCAATCGAATGAAGCTGCGGATCAGCAGTCCGGCGCCGATCAGCAAGATCAGCGACAGCGCGAGTTCCGATGCGACAAGCAGGCCGCGCAGGCGGTGCCGCTTGAGATAAAGGCCACTGTCGGTTTGCCCGCTGCGCCCGCCGGTCTTGAGAGACGAGTTGGGATCGAGTTTGATGGCGCGCCATGCGGGCGCGAGGCCGAAGAGGATTCCGGTGACAAGTGCAAGGCCAAACGTGAATGCGAGGACCGTGCCGTTGATGCCGACTTCTTCAAGCCGAGGGATGTTGCCGGGATTCATGGTGCGCACAACGAGAAGACTCAGGCGCGCTACGAGAAGTCCAGCGGCACCGCCGAGGATTCCGAGCAGAATGCTTTCGGTCAGTAATTGGCGCGTAATCCTTCGCCAATCGGCACCCAGAGCTGTGCGGATCGCCAGTTCTTTTTCACGGCCGGCGGCACGGGCAAGCAGAAGGTTGGCAACGTTCGCGCAGGCGATAAGAAGAACCAGTCCTACGGAGCCGAGCAGCACCAGCAGAGCGCGCCGGACATCGCCAACCACCTGCTGCTGCAAGCGGACGACATCCATGCCGTAGCTGGCGTCGCGTTTGTCCTTTACCCGTATACCGCTGGCGATGATGTTGATGTCAGCCTGGGCCTGTTGTAGAGTCACACCGGGCTTCAGGCGGACCATGATGTTGTAGTTCTCATCGCCGCGTCGCTGTGCGGCGTCAGGGCCCAGAGGCAAGGGAAGGAACATATCCAACTTGTCCATCGTGCCTTCAGAGGGCATCACCTCGGTGTTGAGCATGAAGCTGCGCTCGAGCACGCCAACCACGGTGAAGGACTTCGTGTTGAGGGTGATGCTCTTTCCGACAATATTGGGGTCGGAGTTGAACAGGCGCTGCCAGGCTCCAAAGCTAAGGACGGCGACGCCGGGTCTGCCGGGCTTGTCCTCTTCGGGCAAGAGGGTGCGACCGAGCAGCGGCTTCGCGCCGAGCATGGAGAGCAGGCTCGATTGCGTGCTGAGGACATCGACACGCTCGGGCTGTTCGCGGCCAGTCAAGGTGAAGGTGCGGCTCTGCGCAATGGCCATCTCGTCGAAGGAGTGGTTCTGATTTTGAATGTCGATGTACTGGCCGGGAGAAGGCCAGTCGCGCAGGATTCCGATGCCGGGAGAATGGAGCCAGATGGCCGCGAGTCGATCAGGATGCGGGTAGGGAAGAGGGCGCAGCAGGAGCGCGTCAACGACGCTGAAGATCGCGGAATTGGCTCCGATGCCGATGGCCAGGGACGCCAGAATGACCAGCGTCATGCCAACGTTTTTGCGGAGCATGCGCCCCGCATAGCGGAAGTCCTGCAACCAGAGATTCATTATTCCTCCCGAGCCGGATGAATGATCTTAGGACGCCTGGAAGCGCTCTGGCTAGCAAGTTGTGACCGAAAGATTTCTCATGTGAGCGCACGAAAGGGAGCGCTTTCGTTTTGAAGACGCTCCCTATGCATGCTCTGCCCGTTGCTCAATGAGGGGGAGGGCCGAACTGATTGCCGAGGTGATCATTGCCCGTTGGGATCGCGGTCGGAAGCAATCTTTTTGGCGTCGTCGAGCCGCGGCGTGATCATTGAATTGAACTGAACCGATTGGAGCACGTGACCGCCGTTGCGATCATCGAACCGCAGGGCGATCTTCTTGCTCGCGCCATCAGGGAGCCCGGGGGTCAGCAGCCAGGTGAAGCTCTGAGTCGCATTCACATTGCGCAGGGTGACGAAGCTGCCGGTTGAATCGTGAGAGATATTGTAGTTACCGGCGGGGAGTGTTTTCCCGGCAACCTGGAAGCTGAAAGGAACGTTGACCTTGTTTTCCGCGTTCGCGGTGCTTGCTGCCAGCGTTGCGAATACACCGACTGCCGCTGCCATGACAACTTTTCGAAACATCGATTGCATATGCGAAACCTCCTGCCGTATTCACAACGCTACCGAGTTTTGAAAATATAGTCGTCAAGCTTTCGTCCAGATAATGTCAAATCTTCAGCTGGCTTTTCTTTGATGCGATTCTGTTAGTTCGATTGCTTCGCGCACTGCCTCCAGTTCGCTCTCGATTCCTTCGACCAGGACACTGCGCTCCGGGTTCCCGAGATTTTCAGCGATGCGCAAAGCGTGTTCCAGCAAGTGAGCCGCCTCCTGGTGAGCCTGTCTCTCCTGCGAGTGCCGTGCGCAGGATCGCAGTGTGGACACGGTTCTCTCCCAGTTGCCGGCTGCTTCGTACTGCATGGCGATTTCGTGGGCAACGGTCGATTCGCGTCCGGCAAAGAGCGCCTGCAACTGCTCGGCGATACGCATATGTCCTTTCGCGCGGCGCGCCGTTGTCTGCCGCTGATAGAGCACCTCGCGATAGAACTCGTGGGCGAAGGTGTAGAAGTCCGACCGCGTTCCATTGGGAAGATCGTCATGACCCGCGCGACGAATCAGGCCTGTCCGACGCTCCAGAGCATCACACATCTCTTCCACAGATTCCGAATTTTCGTCCAATGCCGCGGCCGCCGCCCACACGGGGAAGGCGATGTTCATCAGGCTTCCGGCTTCGAGAACCCGCTGCTCCAATGGGTCGAGACGATCTATCTCCAATTCGATCAGCCTTGCCAATTCCTGAGGAACGCTGATCTCAAGGGTAGAAATAGAGGCGATCTGTTTCCACGTGGCCTTGTCTTCAGCGCCGTCGCGGACGATGAATTTTTCGGCGATCATGTGATCGAGAAGTGCGTTTGCGAAAAGTGGATTTCCGCCGGAGCGCTGATAGATGAAGGCCGCGAGTTCAGGAGGGAGTTCTTCCTGATGCAGGCGCCGGATGAGCAAGCGCTTGAGAGATTGCTTCGAAAGCGGTTCGAGCGCAAGTTCCGTGCAGAGATGGCGTACCAGCAGGTCCTGTTTCACCGATTTCAGGTACAGCTTCGTCGATCGATCCTGCGGACGATACGTTGCGATCACGAGCAGCTTCGCGGGAGTTCCGCGCCGTGCCAGAGCGGAGATGAGTTCGAGAGTCGCCTGATGCGCCCATTGAATATCTTCGATGACGAGAACGAACAGCTTTTGCTGCGCGAGTTCTTCAAGGGTATCGCATAGTTCGGTGGGTCGATCCTGGAGAGCGCGCAGGCGGCCGAGGCCAGTGGGGGAATCGCGGTCACCATCGACTGAGGCGAAGCATTGCCCGAGCGCTTCCATCAGAGCGTAATAGCATTCTTTTTCGCTTAACCCTTCGACGCAGTGGCCGAAAACGATCTGCGCCGACGATGACGTCGTCATCAGAATCCGGCGAAGGGCATTGGCGAGAGAGGTCTTTCCAATTCCGGCTTCTCCGGTGATGAAGACCAGCTGACGTCGGCCGCCTGTGGCGTGCTGAGCTATCGTCTGCAGTCGAACGATTTCCTCATCTCGCGCCACCAGATCGGTACTGATCGCGTCTTGTGCCGAAAACGCGGGAGCATCCTCGCGCTGGCCAGGGTTATCTTTTACCGTTGCGACGAAACTGTATCCGCGCTTGGGAATCGTCTTGATGAGCTTCGGATCCCTGGCGTCGTCGCGGAGGACTTTTCTGAGTTCCAGAACGTACGTTCTCAGCACCTGCGGCTGCACATATGTGGAGGGCCAGAGCGCATCGAGCAGTTCATCATGCGTAATCAGGCGACCGGGATTTTCGACGAGGTATCGGAGAACGGCGAAGGGTTTGCTGGCGAGCGCGATCTGCGCTCCGTTGTGCCACAGGCACTCGTTCGCTGTGTCCAGGGCAAACGACTCGAATTGCTTCATTCTGAAGGAACCTCGGGGGAAGGTGAACTTCATATCTTGCAGAGCAATTGCACTTCCAAATTGCGAGCTGTTCCGATGTATAAGAGCTACGATTCAGGGATGATAGAAGTTCCGAACGGATGCTTTTTGTGACGAGCGTTCATTTCCGGACACGAGTGTTCCGGGGCGAACAGTGGCCGAGATGTTGAACGCTGGATGAATCGGAGTGGAAGCGGGTGGAGGATCGATGAAGCGTTCAGAGGAGGGGGGGAGGGGATGATGAGAATCAATGAAAGCGTTATCCGGATCCTAGCGATGGAAAACTCGGATCCGGATGGCTCGGGGGTTACGTTCTCTGTATAGCGCTCTCTTAGAAGGAGGGTGGACCCCCGGAGATTGGGAGAGCGACGTCGGCCTGGTGCATGGTTACGGTCTCAAGTGAATATCCGGGTCCGGTCGAGGACGTGAGGAATGGAGTGAGCGCGGCAACTGCGGAGTGCGATCCGTTGTACACCGCGTTCAGTCCATCCGTTGATTCGTAGTTCAGGTTGTTTGCGGGATTGGTGCTGGAAATGACGCGGCCGAGTACACGATGCTCCGCTTCGACGCCCATGATTGACGCGGCGACTTTGGCGAAGTAATCGAGCTGCTCCCGGGTGTAGGCATGGTCGGCCGGCTTGCGCCATGCGCCGTCACCGCGGCGGGCGTTGGCTGACTTGGCTGCGAATTCCTGAATTGCATTCAGATATGCGCCGATAAATGCGTTCTCAAGCGCGTCGAGGATCGCAGTGAACGTCGAAAGGGAATCGAAGGTGCCCGCGGGGAAATAGAAGGTCTGCACCGGGTCGTGGGCGGCAGCGGAAATGCCAAGCAATGAACGGAACAGTGCCGCATGCTGAAGTTCCTGCGTGAGCGCGGCTCGCAGGTAGTCTACGTTGCCCGAGTCGCCGGCACTGCTGACATCGGTAGCCGATCCACCAGGGCCGGCCAGATTGGGATCCTGAATGACGGATCCGATGAGACCGTTGTAATAGAAGGTGGAAGCGAGGTCTTCCGCTATCAAAGCGGCGGTGAAGATCTCTTTTACGGTGTCTCGGGCCTGGGCTGATTCCTGTGCCGCTTCGGCAGCGGAATCGTGTTCGCGCGCAAAGGCCGGGTGAGCTGCGGCTGCAAGCGAGGCTGCTCCACCCAGAGAGAGTAGGCCGGCCTGGGCGAGGAATTTGCGGCGTGCAAGACGCTGCGTGTCGATTTCGACAGCAGATTGGGGCAATATTGGCTGATTCATCTGACCTCCTGCGCGTTGATTTGGTTTGAGTGCGCGAAACTCTGAGGAGCCATCGGGGAAGAGCGCGGCTCTGTAAAGGAGGAACGTGAAAGGATCGCAACTGGATTTAGCAAGCCAGAAATTTATTGCGAAGGAGCTGAGCAGAGGGCTGAAATGAGCTTCTGAATGGTAGCGCGCTGCAGATAGAATGGCGCTGGTCAGCTTTCCCCCGCCGATGCCGGTGAATCGAAAAATCCGATGCCGCCTGTGCGGCGTACTCAAGGTGAGACTGTGATTTCGCCGGGAATCGATTCAGGCGGGGAGAACAGCGACAAGTCGCTGATGGACCGGGTGCGTGTGCATGAGCAGCAGGCGATGGCGGCATTGTTCGACCGGTATGCCGGCATGGTGTATTCGGTGGCGCTGCGTGTGCTGAGAGATACAGGCCAAGCGGAAGACGTGACACAGGAAATTTTCTTTCAGCTTTGGCGCAACCCCGACAGCTTCTCAGCCGCGCGAGGATCGCTGTCGACGTGGCTTCTGGTGGTGGCGAGGAACCGCGCCATTGATCATCTGAGGCAGCGACGCCCCGCTGAGCCTGTGGATGAAGTTGTGATTGCCTCTACGACGAATCTGCAAAGCGAGGCGGAGCGCAGCATTATGATGCAGCGGGTTCGCGGCATTCTTGGCGATCTGCCCCGCGAGCAGCAGGATTCGCTGCAGATGGCTTTTTTTGATGGGCTATCACACTCAGAGATAGCAGAGAAGACAGGACAGCCGCTGGGCACAGTGAAGACCCGCATCCGGTCGGCGCTGACCAGTTTGAGAAAGAGGCTCGAACCATGATGGACAGGCAGCACATATCGCAGGACGATCTCGCGCTGTACGCGCTGCAGGCTCTCTCTCCGGAGGAGTCCGCGGGTGTGCGCGAGCATCTGTCTGGCTGCGATGTGTGCCGGGCGGAACTCGCCAGGCTGGAAGGGGATCTGGCCATGGTTGCCTTGAGCGTCGAAGAGCAGCCATTGCCTGCGGGAGCGCGCGCACGCTTCCTGGAGAAGCTGGGAAGCGAGTCGCGGGCTGAATCTCCGCGATTGAAGAGTGCTGAGCCTATGGCGATAGATCGCCGGCGCAGATCGAGTGGCGTGGCGTGGCTCGGCTGGGTGGCGGCGGCCGCGGCTTTGATCGCAGTTGCAGTGCTTGGTTATCAGGTGAATGCACTGAGGGCGCGGCTGCATGAGAGCGACGACAAGATCGCCGCGCTGCAAGCGAGTGAGTCGCGCGCGAGACAGGTATCCGAGTTGCTGACCGCTCCGTCTGCCCAGAGAGTTGTGCTCACGGCGCCCAAAACACCGGTGGCTCCGACGGGGCGCGTTGTTTATCTCGCGTCGCGCGGAGGATTGATCCTCCAGGCGAACAACCTCGCGCCGGTTCCCTCCGGGAAAACCTATGAACTCTGGGTGATTCCGGCAGATGGTTCCGCGCCGATCCCGGCGGGATTGTTCCGGCCGGATGCAGCAGGGAATGGTTCGGTGGTGCTGCCGGAGATTCCGCAGGGCGTGAAGGCGAAGGCGTTCGGAGTGACGATGGAGGATGCGGCCGGATCAAAGACGCCAACTGCGCCGATTCTGCTGGCGGGTGCTGTGCCTGCGAGCGGCGAGTGATGTGGGTCGTGTTCTCTGCCCAGCCAATTCAGCTGCGGAACGCTTGAAAGGCCATGAATCGATCGCCGGGAAGAAGATTGGTTGTCTTCACGTTCCCGTATCCGGCTTCGCGGAGTTGACTGACGAGTTCGTCTTCTGACGGGAGACGTCCGCAGCCGGCGGTGGCTGCGCCCCACAGGTTCAGGGCTTCGGCGCCAAGGCTTCCTTTCTGACAGCACGTGGTCAACAGCAAAAATCCGCCAGGTTTGAGAAAACCTCCGATGTGCTTCAGCAGCGCGACACGGTCCGCAACAGGGAAGTAGTAGATGTTGTTGTAGAGCGTGGCGATGTCGAACGATTCACCCGGAGTTTTCGAGCGGATGTCGCCATCCTCCACATTGACGCGGCTCTCAAGTCCCCAAGTACGGAGATTTGTTCGAGCGAATGCGGCGACCTCGGGCTGGAGTTCCATGCCGAGAGCAGTGAGAGATAAATTATGTTCGGCAGCGTGACGCAGGTAGATGCCGGAGCCGCAGCCTATCTCAAGCAGGCGCACCGCGCCCTGCCCCGGGAAGGTACGCTGGATCGCTTCGGTCTGAAATGCTTCGAGAATCCGCGACGAACGGGCGATGAGTTCACCGTCTTGATCGGCGAGTGTCCAAAGTTCACCGTGGCGGAGCTTCGAAACCGTGTCGGCGATGAGCTTGTGGTGCAGACCGGCAACTTCCTGGACCATGGCGAGCGCGGCATCGTTTTCGGAGCGCGCGAGGGTTTTGGCGATTCCGATGAGTGAATAGCCGCTGGTACCGGTCGTGAGCAGGCGCAGGCGAACGCCCATCTGCAGCCACGCTTCGAGGGCTTCACGTCCCTGGCCGCGCGCGGCGCAGAAGTCGGCAATCGAGTCAAATGTCGCCGGGGCAGTCGCAAGCAGGGAGAGAAGCCCGGATTCTCCGAGGGCGGCAAGGTAGGTGAGCTTGTAGAAAGCTTTGAGTTCCTTGCCGACACCGAGGAGAGGGGTGAGCCGGCCATCGCGCAGCAGACGAAAGAAGGGCCTAAAGGACATCGCCCTCCATTATTGGGCATCGGCGACCGGAGCAGAGAAGAAGGCGCACCGCCAAAATGATGCAGGAGCCTCGGGCCGCTACTCTGCCCTGTAAATCTCCTGCCACCCGCCATTGGCTGGCAGCACTGCCCCGACGCCCGCGCCAATCGCCCCGAAGAGCGGTGTGAAAACAATCTTTCCGTAGGGTCCGGTGCAGAAAATTGACTCGTGCGAGCATTGGGCGTCAACGGCCGTGCCCAGTCCGAGGCCGGTCCCACCGCCGATGCCGGCTCCGATAAGGGCATGCTTCCCGCGGTGTCCCTTGCGCTTCAGTAATACGCGGCGGACATCGTTTTTGTTCAGGATTTGGCCTCTGTCAATGGTGAGCGCGCTGTCATCGGCGCTTTGGAGTTTTGCGTCGCGTGTTTTTCCATCGCGAAGAGCAATGCGGATGCGTTGCCCCGGCGATACGGTCTTCAGGACCTGCCAGTCGCTGTTTTGTGCAGTCGTGGCAAGCGCAAAGTACATTGCGCCTGCCAGGACAATCGCCAATTTTGCAAAAGAAGAATGCATGGAGTTCCGTTCTCCGGTCTGGCACTGGACTCAGTTTTTGAGTCACGGCATGCCGCCGAATGATGGAACTCCACACTTATAAGTAGATCAGTGACTCTCATCACGAGGGCACGTGAGCCCTCATGAACTCGGCAACATCGCGGGTCAGAAATTATGTCCAATCATCAGCCGTAAAACGGGCGCCGGTTGCGAATAGAGACTTGTTTTGACTTCGAAGAATGTGCCGTGGCGATTCTCGAAACCCATCAGGATGTTAAAGCCAGTCTCATAATCAAAGTTGCCGAATGAGATGTCGCGCTGATCGCTGGCCTGTGTTTTGAAGCTCTGATGGATGAAGTTCAATGAAGGGCCACCACCCAGGTATGGTGACCACTGACCTCTACGCGCATGAGGGAACCGGTAGACAGCTTCGAGATTCAATGCGACCATGTCGGTGATTTCGCCCCACTCGAAGTCGGCATTCGGCCGGAAGAAGACGTTGCGGGAGAAGATCGGCCCCATCTGGGAGTGGACGCCGAAGAGGACCAACTCAGGATCGAGGCCCATGCCTGCGCGCGCACCCAGACGCCAGCGCCGCGCTTCGTGTTGAATCTGGTTCTCCACGTTGCGGACCGAGGGAGGGATAGGGGCAGCGTTGCGTGCTCCGGAACCAGCAGCGCCGGTGCCTTGGGACGTGACGTCGACATCGGTGGCATGACGCGCACCTGATTGATCGCCCTCATCGGAGTTCACGCGGACCTGTGATCCGACGGTCAGTGTCTTGGGTTTGTTCGTGTCCTGGTCAAACGTGAACAGATGAAACTGTCCGTCATCGGACCTGACGACAAAGCTGGTGCGGCTGGAAGCAACGACAGTTCCCTCAACAGTGTCTCTATCCTGCCGTTGAGAGTTCTGGGCCTGAGACGATGAATCGTTTTGCTGAGAGAAAGCCGGTAGTGCAACCAGAGCGCAAACGATAAGTAAGGAACATAGCATCGAGAGATTTCGCAGCGACATTTAGAGAATCCTTTGTAGGAGTATTTGCGGATGAGGCGCATGCGCTTCAATCCGTGTCAAAGTGAAACCGATTCCAAGTAGGAAGCTGTTTCGGCCCCAAGTAAGACGATGTCTCTGATGGAGGTTGCATCAGTGAGGTTGTTCCGAAGATCGTCAACCCGCCTTCAGAGAGCACGATTTTCCATGGGATGGAATTTATGGACGGATGCGGGGAGCACCTGGAATCTGCCGCAAGGATTGTCTCTGCTGCCCTGAGTACCATCACCGTTTCAGTTCTGAATGAAAGATGGTATTCGCCGAAGGGGAGAACCAAGGGCTCAACAGGAGGCTATTGAGAGAGAGTGACTTGTTATGCGCTGAGTACTTCAGAAGTCAGGCTGGCGGTTTATCTCTGATCAATTTCCACCTCAGGAGAGAATTGCCCGTCCATTTCCAAAGTTTGTCCATCAACGAGGCTTGTTCTGATCAGCTCGTCACCAATTCATCAAATGTGTTCAATTGTGTTCGAGCAGCGGGCGATTGCGCTTGTCTCCCAGGAAGGATTGCAGGATGAGAGTCGCGGCGACCTGATCTACGACGCGGCGATGTGTCTGGCGGGCGTGTCCGGATTCGTAGAGGATCTGATGGGCCTCGTGCGAGGTGAGGCGTTCGTCCCAGAGATGAACGGGTAGTTGTGTGAGTTCCCCTAGATCTGCGGCAAAAGCCTTGATTTTTGCTGCCTGGGGAGTGGCTTTGCCATCGAGGCTGAGGGGATTGCCGACGACGATGCCTGCAACTTCGTAGCGGCGGCAGAGGCGGGCGAGCGAGCGGAGATCCTCGCGTGGGTTGCGCCGACGCTCCAGCGTGAGCACGGGTTGTGCGGTCAGGCCCAGCTCGTCGGAGACCGCCACGCCGATGCGCTTCGATCCGACATCGAGCGCGAGAAAGCGCGGCGGGCGAGGCTGATCGGGCATGGTTTCTCCGAGTTCAGCTTAAATGGCGCGGGTTGATTTCAGTGACATACGGCGACACTATTACAATGATGAAAGGTTGAGAATCCATAGGGGTTAGCGACACATCTTATCCGTTGGAAGGTGTTCTGGCGTAGATGGCATCAAGCCGCAGTCGAGGGAAACGGAAGAAAAAGGGGCTCGGCGCGGCGGGATTTCTGCTGGTGCTGTTCCTGATCGCCCTTGCTGCGGCAGGAGTGACAGGGTGGGCGATTTTCACGCCATTCGGTCCATCCACTGAGACATTCGTCGACATCCCGACAGGTTCTTCGACGACGCGTATTGCGCGGCAGCTGCAAAGCTCGGGCGTCATTCGGACTCAGTTTGCCTTTGATGTGTGGAGGTGGGTTCGGCGCGGGAAGTTGAAGGCCGGTGAGTATCGGTTCGATCATCCGATGCCGCTTCCCGAGGTTTACGAGCGCATCGCGCGCGGGGAAGTTTACACGGTTGCGGTAACGGTTCCAGAGGGAGCAACCGTGTTTGAGGTTGCCAACCGGCTGGAGCAAGCAGGTATCTCATCCAGGGAGGAGTTTCTCGACGAGCAACCCCGGCTTGCCGCTCTGGTGGCGGACATCGACCCGCAGGCAAAGACGCTGGAAGGCTACTTGTTTCCGGATACATACAAATTCCCACGCCGGACGAGCGCGACCCAGATTGCCGGAACTATGGTGAAGCGCTTTAGAACGATCGCGACCGAAATTGGATTGAAGGAGAATGTCCACGACGTGGTGACGCTTGCTTCGCTGGTCGAACGAGAAACGGCAATCGAATCGGAGAGGCCGCTGGTCGCCAGCGTTTTCGAAAACCGCCTGGCGAAGCACATGCCATTAATGACGGATCCTTCCGTGATCTACGGGCTCGAGGTGCGCGATCAGTGGCGGGGAACAATTTATCGCACCGACTTGAAACGGGACACGCCGTACAACACCTATATACATGCCGGATTGCCGCCGGGGCCGATTGCGAATCCCGGGTTGCCGTCTTTGCGCGCGGCGATGAATCCGCCCCAGACGAACTACTTGTACTTTGTGGCAGCGGGAGCAAATCCGCAGGGGAAATCGCTGTTCTCAACAACTCTGGAAGAGCATACGAAGAATGTTTCGGGTTATAGGCAAGCGATGAAGAAGGCGGGACAACGATGAGGCAAGCGCGGGTGGTGTATTGTGCGCTTGCTCTGCCGCTGCTGCTGAGCGGGTGCGGGTTGATCCCGATGAAGCGGCATCTCCCGGTGCCGAAGCCGCCGGCCCGCGTGTTGACGGCCACCCCTGAAGAACTGGTGGCGCAACTCGACAAGCGCTGGAATGAATTTCAGAATCTGACTGCGACCGTGGAGATGCAGGCCACGCTCCTGAAGCAACAAGAGGGCCTGGCGACCGATTATCCGTCTGTGCACGGATGGATCGTGATGCAGAAGCCCAACCAGATGCGGGTGGTCGGCCAGTTACTCGGCACTGTGCGCGTCTTCGACATGGCGAGCGATGGGAAGAGATTCACAATCATGATTCCGCCGAAGAGCAAGGCGATTGAAGGTCCGAATACGTTGACGAAGCGGTCAAACAAACAGATGGAGAATCTGCGGCCGGGTTTCTTTTTCGACGCCATGATGGTGCGCGGTCTGGATCCTGAAGACTACTACGCAGGAATCTCCGATACCGAAACGATTGAGGATGCGGCCAAGAAGCACCTGACGCTGATGCCGGAATACGTACTGAGCATCACCAAGCATGCCAGTAACGGGAGCAGGCGTGACAAGCCGGTGCGCGTGGTGACGTTCCATCGCGACGATCTGCTTCCATCGAACCAGGACCTATACGACGCACAAGGCAATCTTGAGAGCCAGGTGAGTTATTCCGCATACAAGGATTTCAATGGGAAGCTGTTCCCGTCGAAGGTTGTCATCAAGCGGCCGCTCGAGGGGATTCAACTCACGCTTACTGTCGATAAGGTGGATACGGATTTGAAGCTGCCGGCGGATGAGTTCACAGTAAAGATTCCCCCGGATACCCAGATCCAGCACCTCGAATAGTTTCGGTCCTAGACGGAACCGCCGGTGGCGCGACCAGTCTTGCTGAGTTCGCTATAGAAGCCGAGATCGCGTCCTTCCTGCATTTTGGTGATGTACACGATTTGCCCGTAATGCAGACCGAAATGCTCGATTACTTGATAGACGGCTGCGAGTCCCGTCACGGTGTATCCCTGGATCTGCCACGTCGCGAGCAGTTCTTCCGGAGTAAGGCGCGTGAGTACCTTCGCTGCTTCTTCGATCGTTTGTTCAAGGCGCTCAAGTAAATCGGCCGCGGATAAATCGCCCGTCGCGCTGAACTCCGCAGGTCTGTCGCGTTCATCTTTCAGGCGATTGAAGGAGGCCACGAGCCACTGCCACATGTTTCCATTCAGATGAAGAATGAGGTTGCCGATGCTGTTGCTTGCGGCATTGGGTCGCCACCAGATCTGTTCCTGGCTGAGCGGTTCCACAGCTTTGCGAAGCCGGGGCCAGTACTGATTGAGAAGTTTATTGCGGGAGAAGTCGAGGAAGAGGTCGCAGGCGGAGTCAGCGGACACGTGTGAATGCCTCCCTTCAGTGTTGATTCTACCGACAGGAAGCCTCGCTGTGTGATTTACCGTGTTCTGAAAAAGTGAAATCCGGATGCGAAGCGAATTGCCTCGCACCCGGATGAGTTTTGGAACGATCAGGTTCGCGCCTCGTTAGGAGGCGAGAGCCTGAATGCTGTCGACGTGGATCATCTTTGAGTCTGCATCGAGCTTGCCGGTGACCTTCACAGTCTTGCCTTCGAAGGCCTGGGCGCGCGAGGAATCATCGAGCTTGTAGATGCCGCCCGAGGAATCGCGAAGAACGTAGTTTTCGCCGTCTTTCACAATGGTTCCGGTGAACGTGGTCGCCTTGGTTTGATCCTGGTTTGGCATAGTCTGGTCAGGCGATGTCTGCGCGGGAGGAGCCTGCGGCTCCTGCACTGTCGGCATAGGGGTGGCGAAGTGCATTGCGAAGCCCTGAGCCTGAGCTGTTGCAAGCATCAGAGCGCAGGAAGAGATTCCAAGAAGTAACATTCTAGTTTTCATATCTAAACCTCCGGGGGTGTCGTAAACCCCTTGTGCATCGTCGTCGGTCAAGCATCAGACGTGGCACCGTTCTGGGGAAACGGCTTGGTCTTGCGAAGACTGTATTTAGCAAGGGACGTGCCAAACGATTTGACTTTAGATCGAATTACTTGCGTTCATAAGGCCAGCCTGGGCGGGAGTAACAAGTACCGATCGAGCAAAAACTGCCGGACTTTTCTGCCCCGTCGCGCCTGACACTCGCGGGGGACGTCCAGGATGGCCCCGTTTGTGCTAGCATCCCGGCAAGCATCTCCTGCACATTCAAGGACAGCCTTCATGCAGACGACCCTGCGGCCGCTCACATTGGGAGAGATTCTCGACCGCACCGCGGAACTCTACCGCAATAATTTTTTGCTTCTTGCGGGCATCTCTTCAGCGTATTCCGGAATCCTGCTGGTGCTCGGCCTGGCGCAGATTCTTGTGCAGCGCGGCTTCTCGGCCATGCAGATGAATACAGCAGCGATCGTCGGCGCAGTGATCGGAATTGTGATGCTGGCTTTGGTGAGCCTGGTGTGCGGCGGCGTTGCCATAGCAGCCAATACACGGGCTGTGGGGTGGCTTCACCTCGGAGAACCGGCGAGCATCGGAGCAGCTTATCGCGCGGTGCTGCCGAGGACTGGACGCTATGTATGGTTGTTGACCATCATCTACTTCGTCGCGTGGTTTCCGTGTGTGCTGATTTATGCGGCGTATGCCGTACTGGTTCTTCACTACATCCGGACTACGGGAATGTTAAGTCCGCATCCGACACACGCCATCGATCAGAGCACCGCACTCATGCTGGCGGGCGCATCAGTTGTATTTTTTTTATTGCTGCTGGCATTCGGGATCTACGGCATCATCATGACGCTGCGGTATTCGCTGGCTGTTCCCGCGTGTACGGTTGAGAATCTGAAAGCGCGCCCGGCAATCAAGCGCAGCATTTTTCTCAGCAAAGGTTCGCGCGGCCGGATTTTCATGCTCGGACTGCTTACCATCATCATCCAGGTGGGATTGGTAGGGCTGACACAAGGCTTCTTCATTGTTGTCGGCGTAAAACACAAAGGCGTGATCCCGCTGTGGATGAGCGTGCTGCAGCAGCTGCTGGCGTTTCTCACGAACACATTTGTGGGACCGATCTATGCTACCGGTTTCACGCTGTTCTATTTCGATCAGCGTGTGCGCAAAGAAGGATTCGACATCGAGCACATGATGCAGGCGGCGGGGATGGTGCCTTTGCCTACTGCTCATGCACAGGTTGGCTCTCCCGAAGGTGAACTCGCTGCTGAGCCCGGGACTGGGAATGAATGAGGTTCTTCATCCGCTGCAACTCGGCGAGATCCTTGATCGCACCGCGCAGATGTATCGCGCGCGTTTCCCAGCGTTCCTGGGAATCGCAACAATTCCGGCGGCCACGATGTTTGTATTCACGGCCGGTTTCGTCACCCTGATCACCTGGGTCGGAGCGAGTCTCAAAAGCGGGACAGCGAGTGCGGGCGTCCTCGGCTGGTCGCTGCTGATCATTTTGATGCTGCTTATCGTGCCGGTGGCTCTGGGTGCAACCGCGCTGGGTGAGGCGGCAATTTCCGATGCCGCGGCGCGTTGCTTTCTTGGGCATCCGATCACGATTCGCGGCGCCTACAAAGAAGCGTGGAAGCGAGGGTGGCGTTTCGCAGGACTGCTGGTGTTGCAGGGCCTGGCGATCGCGGTGGTGCCGGCGATCGTCTTCTTCATGGTGCTCGGAATCATGATCGCCACAAAGGTGCGGGAAATGGCGACGAATGATCCGAGCCCGGTCTTTGGGGGATTGGTCTTCGTCGCCGTTGTGGTCGTCGGAGTTTTCGCGGTCTGGATGCTGCTGCGCGTGTGTCTGGCATTCCCCACCTGCGTCGTTGAGCGGACGACGGCATGGAGCGCATTGCGACGCGGAACACGCCTCAGTGATGGGACGAAATGGCGCATCCTTGTGCTGTATATCCTCGGCCTGCTCCTGACACAGATCCTGGCCTGGGCCGTGGCGTTTCCCGCGATGATCGCGATTGCACTCATTCCTGGTCTACAGGGCCAGAAACACGCGCAGTTACTCGGCGTAATCGTGATGCTGGTCTCGTACGCAGCAATGTTTGCGATGCGCGCCCTGACCAAGCCGATCTACGGCATTGCATTGACGCTGTTCTACTTCGATCAGCGCATCCGAAAAGAAGGCTTCGATATCGAATGGATGATGCAGCAGGCCGGCATGGCAGTCCGGGAGAGAACGGACGATTCTGCAAACGCAGTCCTTCTCGACGCTACAACCCGTTCACAAGGTGAATCGACTACACCCCCTGAGCAAGCAACCATACCGGCCAACTTGACCGACGTCGGCGAAGCAAGCCTTGCGAGTGCGCCGGGGGAAGGAAACGCATGAGTGGGGCCAGTCAGCTTCCCGTCTATTCGCCTGCGACTGTCAGCCAGATCCTCAGCCGGATCTATAACGTAATCCGCGCGAATTATCGCACGCAACTCGGCTTGGCTACGCTCCCCGCGATTGCGTTTTTTGTCGGATATGGATCTCTTTTCACCATCATGGGATCTGCCTTTTTACCTGCCATACTGAGAGGCAAACAGCCGCCTGCCCCCCAGGCATTCATGGTGATCTTCGTCGCCTTTCTCTGCTTCATGGTTCTTTATCTCATTGCGCTTGGACCGTTCCAGGCGGCTGCGTCCTACGCCGGAGTGAAAGCCGACTGCGGAATCCAGGTAACAGTTAATGAGGCTTACGGGGTTGCACGGGGCCGCCCTGCGCACTTCATCGGACTAATGCTGTCGCTTTACGGCATCTGCTTCGGGCCACTTTTGGTCATCGAGGCAGGTACGTTCGGCGTCATGGCCACGTTCGCCGCTAATAAAATGTTCGCGCCGGTTCTGATGGTGGTGTTTCCCATCGCCATGCTTTTGCTGCTGGTAGCCATGATTTTGGGATTGATCGGTGCACTTCGCCTGTCCCTGTCGTTTCCAGCAGCGGTCTTTGAGGGGCTCGGCATACCGGAATCAATCAAGCGCAGTTGGGCTCTGACACGCGGGGCTGCGGGAAGAATTTTTGTTGTCCTGCTGGTGGTCTATGCGGCGATGTATTTCGCCATGATGGTCGTGATGATGCTCGGCATGGTTCTTGCGGTAATTGGATACCTGGTCTTCTCGAGCCATTTGGCTCATCCCACCACGCACATGATCGTGATTCTGGTGGCTTGCGGGGCGGCGGTCTATGTTGCTTTGATATCGGTGTTCGCAGCCTGTTTCTGGACGGGATTTGCGACATCGCTGTCGGTGATTTACAACGATCAGCGGATGCGGATGGCTCCTCCTCAGAGTGTCGGGCCTGCGGGAGCGCCCGCATGAGAATCGGATGGTTGCAATTGGGCGCGGTACTCGGGCTTGCGCCAGGAACAGTCCTATGCGGACAGACCCCTCCCGCTCCGTCCGCGCAGATGAGTGTTCGCGTACGCGACGGATCGCTGGACGACTATCGCCGGCATCTCACCGAGCGTGTCTCGCTTCTTGAGGCTTGCACCAAAGGTCGCAATCTGAATGCCTGCGATCCAGCGCTGGTCGGACCTGATGATCGGATCTCCATGACGGTTGGGTCGCGCAAAGAGACTCGCCTCATCCGCTACGACTGGCTGCGGGCGGTTTTTCTGCAGGCCGGATCTCCCGACGAGGATTCAAGGAAATCCGGCGATTCAAAGCAAGGTCCGAAGCCCCACGGTATTGGCGGTGATGAGCTGCCTACATCCGCGTTGCTTAAAGCTGCAAAGGTGCGGCTGGGCGAGGATCTCGTGCAGTCGCAGGCGCCGGTTTTGCCCCCGCCCAATCACTCGAGCGAACGGGCAGTGATGCGCGAAGTGCTGGCCGGCGCAGACTTCCGCGGTCTGCAAGAGCAGACGATGAAGGATTCCGTCCTGGAGAAGTTCGCCCGATGGCTGAACCATCTGTTTGCCAGTGCTGCGGGACTGAAGGCGCGCTCTGCATGGATTGGCCGAGTCATCGTGTGGGGTTTTATCCTCGGCGTCTGCGTTGCGCTCGTATATGGATTGTTACGACTCGAGCGGCGCTGGCGAGTGCGGCTCACTCCTGATGATGATCAGCAGCCTGCGGCTGGCGCGGCATCGGCGCGCGATTGGCAACTGTGGCTTGAGGATGCACGCCGGGCGGCAGCTTCGGGCGAATGGCGCGAGGCAATTCATTTTCTCTACTGGGCGTCCATCTCACGATTGGAGTCGCGCAGGCTCTGGCCGGCCGACCGCGCACGAACTCCACGTGAATACCTTGCCATGGTTGCGCCTGACGATCCACGCAGACCCGGTCTGTCAAAACTTACGGGAACATTTGAGCGCTTCTGGTACGGAGGCCGAGCAGCGGGCGAAAGCGACTATCAGGCGGCGGAGAGCGTTGCTGCCGCTCTGATCAGTGGAGGCTCGTCATCGGCATCGGGCGGTTCTGAAGGCGGTGCGCGATGAGGTTCATGTCGTCGCTCGACGCGAAAGATCGACGACTGCTGCTCTGGAGCGTTGGCATCGCGGTTGGACTCGCAGTGATCATCGGCCTGGTGATGCCGAACGAGAACAACGATGACAATCCACTGCCATCGACCTACCTCTCAGGCCGGCATGGAGCGCGTGCCGCGTACGAATCGCTGCTCCGTTCCGGCTACAACATTGAACGATGGGAGCGGCCGCTGGCTGAGCTTGCAGCATCGGCAGGACCGCAGACCGTGGTGATCATTGCGCAGCCTTTCACGCCGGAGAAGGAAGACTTGAAAGCCGTGGATCAGATCGTATCGCACGGCGGGCGGGTGCTGGCCACCGGCATGTGGGGAGGGTACCTGCTCCCCAGCGGAGATGCGAGGCCACCCAAAAATTTTACTTTCGCGGCATGTCAACTGGATGCGCAGGGCCTGGATTCGCTGGCGAACACCGGCGAGGTTTGGATGGTTCCGGAGGCGACGTGGGAAGCCGGAAATCCCGCGCAGCGCATCCAGTACAGCTGCGCAGGACAGCCGGCGGTCGTTGCATACGATCACGACAAGGGGCACATTGTGTGGTGGGCGAGTTCGACGCCGCTGGAGAACGCATCGCTCTCACGGGCAGCGGACTTCGATCTGCTGCTTAACTCCATCGGTCCACGCGAAGGACGTCATTTTTATTGGGACGAGTCGCTGCACGGCGAGATTCGATCGACGTGGAGCTTTGTGAAAGGCCCGACGGTTTGGCTGTTGTGGACCGGAATGATTCTGAGTTCGATTCTCATTGTCTTCAGCTTCAGCCGCCGGAGCGGTCCGCTACGCGAATTGCCTGCTCCGCCGCGGGCTACGCCGATTGAGTTTCTCGACGCGCTAGGGTCGCTGTACCGCAGCGCGGGAGCAAATTCAACCGCAGTTTCGATTGCCTGGGAGCGCTTTCGGCGTACGGCGGTGCGTATGTGCGGGCTCCATGCCTCACGTATCAGCACCGATGAACTTGCTGCGGCAATCCGGCGCCGCTTCCCCAATGCGGATGGAGGACTTGAAGTGGATCTGCGTTCCTGCGAAGATGCAACTCACAATGAAGAGATCGACCCGCGAGCGGCGTTGAAGGCGATCCAGACGCTTCATCATCATCGGCAGATGTTGATGGAGGCGGCAAAGCCCGGCAGCCAGTTCCGCACGAGCACACACACCAACGACGAAAGGCCCTCATGAGCGAGGAATTGGAAGAGAAGAAGATCGTTGAACAGCCGACGCTGCGCGCAACCAGCGAACTGATTGCGCATGCCCGGACTGAGTTGGGCCGCGTGATTTCGGGTCAGACGCAGGCGGTGGAAGAGGTCCTCATCGCAGTACTTTGCCAGGGGCACGCGCTACTGGAAGGTGTTCCAGGGATTGCGAAAACTCTGATGGTAAAAACGCTGGGGCGTTTGCTCGGGCTCAGGTTCCAGCGCGTACAGGCCACGCCTGACCTGATGCCGGCGGACATTCTCGGCACTTCAATTCTGCGTCCAGGGACTGATGCGTTTACATTTCATGCGGGGCCGGTGTTCACGGATCTTCTGCTTGTGGACGAGATCAACCGCATGCCTCCGCGCACGCAGGCCGCACTGCTGGAGTGCATGGAAGAGCGGCAGGTGACGAGCGACGGAACGCGGCGGCCCCTGCCCGCATGGTTTACGGTTTTCGCGACGCAGAATCCGGTGGATTTCGAGGGCACCTATCCTTTGCCCGAAGCGCAGCTCGATCGCTTTCTGATGAAGATCCGCGTTTCCTATCCGACCGAAGCGGAGGAATTGCAAATACTCGAGCGGCATCATGCAGGCGGGGGGACGAGCCTTCTGGATGGTGTTGCGATCGTGGCGATTCCCCAGGGAATGCTGGAAGCAGCGCATGCAGAGGTGCGTGCGATTCGCATCGAGCCGGAGCTCTACAGCTACATCCTCAGTCTGACGCGACGTACGCGTGAATGGCCGACGCTTCTGCTTGGGGCGAGTCCGCGTGCTGCTCTCAGCCTCATGCGGGTTGCGCAGGCTTCGGCGGCTTTCGATGGCCGAGACTATCTTGTTCCGGATGATGTGAAGCGGGCGATTCCTCCGGTGCTGCGGCATCGCGTGATGCTCAAGCCTGAGGCGGAGTTGGAGGGCTTCGACGCAGATCGCGTGCTGGCCGATGTCATTGCGGCGGTGCCGGTCCCGCGCCAATGATCTCTCCGCAATTCCACCCCGATGAAGTTCGAGCGGAATGCGAGCCGCGCCGGAAAATGAGCTTTGGGCTCACGCCTCGCTTGTTCGCATTGCTGCTCGCGGGCTTTGTGTTCCTGATCTTCGGGTTATGGGACTCGCGCTTGAGCTATGCCATGCTGGCGTGGGATGCGCTCGTACTGCTCGCCGCATTCCTTGACGGGCTGCGTTTGCCAAAGCCCGCGAGTCTTGCGGCAACGCGACGCTGGTCGAATGCGCCCGCGCTGGACAGCCAGACCGAAATCGAACTCACCATCGAGAATCGCGGAGCGGTCATTCTCGAGTGCCGGCTCACAGACGACCTTCCCCCGGCATTGATGGACGAGACCGCTCATGCGGAGCCGATTCGGATTACCGCATTTCCGCGTGTGCCTGCGTCGGTGCGCTACCGGATCGAACCGCAGGAGCGAGGAGACTGCACAACCGGGTTGCTCTACGTTCGTTACCGCTCGCCGCTGGGACTCGCGGAGAAGTGGGCGAAGGCGCCGCTTATACAGATCGTACGCGTCTATCCGATGTTGCGGACAAGCGAAGAGCAGCAGATCTTTCTCGCCCGCAGCAGACAAATCGATCTGCAGATGCGCCAGACACGGCAGCGCGGACTAGGCCGCGACTTCGAGAGCCTTCGTGAATACCGCGAGGGGGACGATCTGCGCGATATCTGCTGGACGGCCAGTGCCCGGCGTGGTGGGCTGATCACACGGCAGTATCAAACAGAGCGCAGTCAGCCGGTATGGATCGTGCTCGACTGCGGGCGGCTGATGCGGTCGCGCGTGGTGGCTCCGCCACAGGCCAGTGCGGCAATGCCGCTTGCGGGAGGAAGTCTGAGGGCACATTCGAAACTCGATCATGCCTGCTCGACCGCCGTCGCATTGGCGCAGCTTGCTCTGTTCTCCGGCGATCGCGTGGGGCTGCTTGCATACGGTCAGGGAATTCAGCAGCGATTGCTGCCCGGCCGTGGGGCGGCACACCTGCGGCAGATGATTGAGCTGCTGGCGCAGCTTCGAGCGGAGTCAAGCGAGGCAGATCATCTACGCGCCACCGCGCTGATGGGCAGGCTGCAGCCACGACGTTCGTTGATCCTCTGGATCACGGACCTCGCAGAGACTGCTATGCGTCCCGAGGTGATTGATGGCGCGATCCATCTGCTGCGCCGGCATGTTTTGCTGTTCGTCGCAATGGCACAGCCCGAAGTGGACGCCATCGCTCAGCAAAGGCCGAAGAACGTCGAGGAGATGTTTCGCAGCGCCGCCGCGCAGGAGATGTCAGGCCGCCGCGAGCTGATGATAGCCCGGCTGCAGGAGCAGGGAGCGCTCACCCTCGACCTGAATCCCGAGGCAGTCACTTCCTCGGTACTGAATCAGTACCTGATGGTGAAGGAACGGGCGATGGTGTAGCCGGAAGAAACTGTGCGAAAAGAGGCAGGGCCCCAACCGTCACGCCGGGGCCCCGAACTCGCACTTGCGACAGGGCCTTACTTCTTCGGAACGGAGATGGTGATGTTGCGATAAGCGATGACGCCGTGATGATCGCCCTGCAGATAAAACGGTCCTGGCTCGGCTTCATTGCTGTCGAGAGCGCCTCCGGTGGGGCCGGGTAGTTCGACATTGTCGTGATACATCTTCCCGTCGCGCAGCACGGTTATATGCCTGCCGACCAGCGTGACATCGAAGGCTGTCCATTTGCCCAGATTATTTTCCGCACCCTGTGGCGGCGGATACCAGCTATAGATCGCACCCATTTCATGCGACGGAAGCTTGCCGCCCTCGGTGCCTACCTGCAACTCGTAGCGCCCGCGCATATAGATACCGCTATTGCCGCCTTCCGGGCAGTTCACCTCAATGTGCAGTTTGAAGTCCTGGAACTTCTCGGTGGTCTCGATGTTGGCGGCCCCGTGAGTTCTTTGTCCCGGCACTTCGGGGTTGTCGTTCACCAACTCGCCATTGCGGGCGACCCATTTGTTGTTCTCGACATTTCCGATCGGCTCCCAGCCGTTCAGGTCCTTGCCGTCGAACAGAGGCCGCGGCTTGGTCCACTTCTTCGGCATGGGGCGATCGAGCGAGGGCGCTTTCACGCCGGCCAGCTTCGGACCGTCGGTTTCGCCGTGCTTCTCAACGCCGATCAGTTTGTCTGAGCCGGCAGACGTCAGCTCCCACGTGCTTGTTGAACCGACAGGAATCACCAGCTTGCCTGACTCGACGTGAACACCCTGGATCGGATGCCATGCGCCTCCCCGTGGCTGGAGTTTGCCTTCGATTTTGCCGCCATTGTCGGTGAGCTCCATCCATTGTGGATAAGCATTGCCGTCGGCGGGAGTGACGGTCATATCCCAACGTCCCAGGAACTGTTTGGTGTCTTGCGCAGCGACGGTCGAGATGAGCGCGACCGCAAAGATGGGCAGCAGCAGGATCTTGGTTTTCACTCTTCGAGTGTAACAATGCTCTGCTGAGAGGAACGTGCCGGAGCGGCGTCCGTATCGAAGTTGTGAGATCACTTAACTTCTCGCAGAGGAAGATTGGCGGTCGAAAACGAAGCTCAGTTCAACCGCGCGTGCAACACGGCGCTTCCACCCGGGGCGGTGAGCGCGCAACTTGCCTGCTGGTCACAACTGTAGTGAATCAGGGTGTTGTTGTTCGCCCAGGCCATCGCAGTGGCTTGCCCAACCATCCTGTCGATCCGGAATGTTTTTCCCCGTGTCCAGAGTTGCCCGTTCGCGGAGTCGTATTCTGTCACGCGATCATCGCCTGAGATCAGGAATCCCGTGAGCGGCTGCCTGGTCGCGCGCTTCCGCGGATGCGCCCCGGGCGGCTCCGAGGATGCTCTGGCTTGCGCAGCTGCTCGCGGATCGAGGAGCGCGGCTTGCTCATCCAGCGTGGGAAAATTCGTATTCATGTCCCAGTAGCTCGCCTTCTGGTACTGGTCTGGAGAGCAGGGAAGCGCTCCCTGCACATTCACAGCTGTCACCAATCCATCCGGACCGGTCTGGCTCTGGAAGACATCTTTCCCCTGCTCACGAAGCGCTGCCGCAGCCTGCATTTGTGCTATCGCGCTCTGCCGTGCTGCCTGATATGCCGCATTCCGCTCGGCAGCCGTGAGCTTCTTGCCATTCGCTCCCATCGGAGACGGCACCGGCACCTGAACCTTTGCATTCTGCGGATCGAAGTGGAACGGGATCTCCTTGCCGCAAAGGGCAAACCCGGTTGCATCCAGCAGCCGGATATTCACTGACAGCGGCTCCGGCGGATCGAGTACTGCCCGCGAGAATCCCTCCTGCCAGCGGTCCTCCATCGATTCAACGTGCAACTGGTAGACGAGCTTGCCGCTTTTCCTGTTGCCGTCCCACCGGGTCACCAGGTGACCGCGAAGCCCTGAAGCAGCTACAATTCCCGGCCCCAGGTCGCCAGGAGGCGGCGCGCTGTCCTTGGGCTTGGTCGCGGTGTAGACCACAAAGATTGCAAAAACAATCAGCGCCGCGAATCCGCCGATGAGCCAAATGGGGAAACTCTTTTTCGGAGGAGGGGGAGCAACCTCTTCCAGCGACCGCTCAGCAGGGTCGGTAAACTCCTCCGGCTCCTGCTCCTGCTGGTACTCGTCTTCGTACTCTTCCTCTTCATCTGTCGGTTCAGCCACGGCAACCGCTGCGGCCTGCTTCTCAGGTGCAAGACTCGACGCACTCGAAATCGTGGGAGATGGCGGCGTCGACGGCGTTGATTCCATTACCGGCGTAGTCACTTCCGCCATCGCCTGCCTTAGCGCTGCAGCAGTTGCAACCGGCTCCGCGACCGGCTTCGCGAGTGGAGGGGGCGGAGAGACGTGTCCGAGTTCGTCAAATCCTTCGTCAAACTCGTGCTGGTCAGACTCAAACATGCGTGGGCCTTTTGCCGGGACTCCCGACCATAATCCTGCTTACCCGGCGGCGGAGACTATCTGGCATTGTCCCACCGTTGGTAACTCGACAGCAAAGTACCGGCGTAACCCCACTCTAACGCCGGATTGGCTTTCTTCAGCCACGTGCAACGTGACTAGCTAGATTCGCCGGCCTCAAGGCCGGCCGCCGTCCAGAACATCCCGGAGAGCAAAACTCGTCTCCAGCCGGATGACCCCGGGGAGCCGGGAAAGTTCATTCTGGTGCAATCGGCCGTAGTCATCGATTCCCGCCACTCGTGCCACCAGCATGTAGTCGTACTGGCCTGCCATCAGATGGCAGCTCACAACCTCCCTGCAGTGCCGCACGGCGGTCTCAAACGAACTCAGCACCGGAGCAGACTGGCGTTCCAGGGTCACGCGAATGTACACCGTCATGCGCTTCCCCAGCATCCGGTCGTCAATGACCGCGCGGTATCCGCGGATCACCCCCGCGGCCTCCAGCGACTGGATACGCCTTGAGGCAGCCGAGGCCGAGAGCCCCACCGCATCCCCGACCTCGAAGTTGGTGGCACGTCCATTTCGCTGCAAAAACGCGAGAATTGCTCCATCCAGATCATCGAGATCGATACCCTGCGCAATCTTTACCTCGGCCTCGCGCGATTCTTGCGAAGGAACTGCGTCCCGGTCATTTTTTGTGCTCATTGCATCCTTTTAGCACGATATTTGCATACATTGGAAGCCCAGAGCGTCTTACGATGTGTCTCGTCAGGAAACAGACTTGATGAGCCGCAGCGCCGGATCAGCCCTCCCCGCACCCTTCCGGATCATCCGAGGCACTCAAGTTCCATCCCTCCCTCCTGCGCTTCCGCGTCACAGAGTCTGAACTTAAGGAGCAATCATGATCATCGGCGTTCCCAAAGAGATTAAAGACAACGAGGCGCGCGTCGGTGTCACCCCTGCAGGCGTTCGTGCCCTGACGGAATCGGGGCACAAGGTTCTCGTCGAGACACATGCCGGCGAACTCTCCGGCTTCACCGACGACGATTACCAGAATGCCGGCGCGGAGATTGTCGGCGACCGTGGCTATGTCTGGGGAGAATCCGACACCGTTGTCAAGGTAAAGGAGCCGATCGAACCCGAGTACGCCTACTTCCGCGAAGGCCTGGTTCTTTTCACCTACCTGCACCTCGCTCCCATTCCTGATCTCACCAACCGGCTCCTTCAGGCCAAGGTCACCGGCATCGCTTATGAGACCGTTCGTGACCGCCAGGGCACTCTTCCGCTGCTCACGCCGATGAGCGAGGTCGCGGGACGCATGAGCGTCCAGGTGGGCGCTGCCTATCTCGAGAAGGAGCATGGGGGACGCGGCATTCTCCTGGGTGGAGTTCCGGGTGTGCCGCCGGCGCACGTAACCATCATTGGGGGCGGGATTGTCGGGACCAACGCGGCGAAGATCGCCCTCGGCTTCGGCGCTAAAGTCACTCTTGTCGATCTCAACCTGAACCGACTGCGCGAGCTCGATGACCTTTACGCAGGACGGCTCTACACACTCGCCTCCAACAGTTACAACCTCGCCAATGCCACGCGTGAAGCCGATCTTGTCATTGGCGCTGTGCTGGTTCCCGGGGCCACGGCTCCCAAGATCGTGACACGTGCGATGGTTTCGCAGATGAAGAAGGGCGCGGTTATCGTTGACGTCGCAATCGACCAGGGCGGATGTGTTGAAACCGCAAAGCCCACCTCGCACTCCAATCCCAGCTACGTGGTTGATGGAGTTGTCCACTACTGCGTCACCAATATGCCCGGCGCAGTTCCGCATACCTCCACACTGGCGCTGACTAACTCGACGTTCCCGTACCTCATGCGCATAGCAAATCTCGGCGCAGCCAAGGCGCTCAAGCAGGATCCCGGTTTCGCTGAAGGGCTCAACACCTATCAGGGGAAGGTGACGTATCGTGGCGTAGCCGAAAGCCAGCAGCGCGACTGGACCCCGGCTTCAGACCTGCTTTCTTAGCCTCACCGGGACTGGCCCAGTGGTTCATGTTGTGTGGCCGGTTCCTTTGCGTTGTTTCCCGTCCCCCTGTCCCCTCGTTCCCTGTGTGCCTTCTATAATCCCCGCATGCCCTTTGAAGGCGACTCGCGGCGCAGAACAGTGTTCTTTCTCGCTGCCGGAGTGCTGCTGATCGCGCTTGCTTTCGGCGCTCTGCAGGCATTCAATACATCGAATATCGGGTTCCTCAATCCCGACACATCCGGCGAGACCCTGGCCTTCACCGGCCTGACGGTCGTTGTCTTCCTGCTTCTTCTGGTTCTTCTTCTTCTCCTTCTTCGCAATATCCTCAAGATCTACGCGGACCAGAGCAGCACCGCACTCGGTACCCGGCTGCGGACGCGCATGGTGGTGGGAGCAGCTCTCATCGCTGTAACCCCCGCAGTCTTTATGTTTCTCTTCAGCTTTCAGCTGATGAACCGCTCCATCGATCGCTGGTTCTCGCCCAACACCACGCAATTGCGCGAAGATTCAACCCGGGTGGTTCTCGAACTTGCTGAGTATGTGACCAGCAATGCGCGCGGAGAAGCTGAATCCATTGCCGCCAACACGGCAGTCGAGGCCGATCCGGCGACGTTGCGGCAGGTTCTCGCCTCCCATCGAGTCACTCTCGAAAGCGGCTTTGTCATCATCTATGACAAAGATGGTCATGTGATGGCCAGCTATGATGCTCCTCCCGAAGACACGCCGGCCAGTTTGATTCCATGGCTTCCGGAAAATGCCGGCGCCACGAAATTCCAGTCAGCGTTACCGCTGGCAACTCCACTCTCCGCCAGCATGCTCTCCTCGGCACAGCGCAATGACGAGCCTGTGATCCGTATTTCGGGCCGGGACTACGCTTTGGGTAAAGCAGTGACAAGCTCTGGGAAGCTCGTGATCGCCGCGCTACCCATGCCCCAGGGGCTCAGCCAGACAATCGCGCGCATCCGTGCGGGCGCCACCGAGTACTGGAATCTCTTCCGGTCCCGCCGCAGCATTCGCAATACCTTCTTCCTGATGCTGCTGCTCATCACCGTCGTGGTCTTCTTTTCGAGCGTGTGGCTTGCGCTCTTCCTCTCCAAGCAGATCACGCGTCCCGTCGAAGCACTTGCCGACGCCATGGACGAGATCGCCGCGGGGAAGTATGAACATCGGGTTGCCCTTGTCACGACCGGCGAAATGGCGGAGCTGGTTCGATCGTTCAATCACATGGCCGAAGATCTCGACGCCAGTCGCAAGCTCGCCGAGTCGTCGTCGGCCCAACTCACGGCCGCCAACCAGTCGATCGAAGAACGCCGCCGCGAGCTTGAAATCATTCTCGAAACTATCCCCTCGGGCGTCGTTACCCTCGACTCGTCGGGAACAGTTCTCCAGGCCAATCGCGCCTTCGCCATTCTCATGGGACAGGATGAAAACGCGGGCCTGCGCGGGCAGAAACTCGATGCGCTGCTTCCCTCCGACATTCTCGATGAATTCGCCGGCATTATTCGTCGTGGGCAGCGGATGGGCGCGGCCTCCGCTGAACTCGAATTTCATCTCCGCGGGCGCAACCTTCATCTGGCTGTGTCCAGCGCACGTCTCGAACTCTCCAGCCGACGTCCGGGAACCGTTCTCGTGGTCGAAGATACGTCAGAACTTCTTCGCGCTCAGCGCCAGGTCGCCTGGAAAGAAGTTGCCCAGCGTGTAGCCCACGAAATCAAGAATCCGCTCACTCCTATCGCGCTCTCGGCCGAGCGAATTGGCCGCCATCTCGATCGAGGCCAGCCGGATTCTTTGTCGGTGATTCGCAAGTGCAGCGAGGTCATCCTCTCCTGCGTCGGAACCCTCCGCACCCTCGTCGACCAGTTTTCTGCTCTCGCGCAGTTTCCCGCTCCTCAACCGCGTCCCTGCGAGATGAATCAGATCGCGGAAGAGGCTCTCGCTCTGTTTACCGGGCGCCTCGAAGGCATCACCGTGCAGCGTGTTCTCGAACCCCGCCTGCCTCCTGTTATCGCGGACCGTGATGCCGTCCGTCGCGCTCTCGCCAACCTCATCGACAATGCTGCAGAAGCCATGCAGGGCAGCCTTCTTCGCGTGCTCTGTGTTCAGACATCCCTCAGCGAAGACGGCGCCGCCATCGAGGTCGAAGTCTCCGATACGGGCCACGGGCTAACTCCGGAAATCCGTGAACGGCTCTTTCTGCCGTTCTACTCGACAAAGCATCGCGGCACCGGCCTTGGGCTGTCCATCGCCGCCAAAATTGTTCAGGAAGCAGGGGGCACCATCCGCGCTGAAAGCAATCTCCCCAAGGGCGCGCGCTTCGTCATGCGCCTGCCCCTCATCGAACACGCTGAATCCAACAGTCATGAAAGCGGAGTTGCTGCCGATCCGATCACCGAGGTGCACTCATGAATCACGTCCTGGTGGTCGATGACGAAGCGGAGATCCGATCCTCCCTCGAAGAGATTCTCAAAGAAGAAGGTTACGCTGTAGCTACCGCCGCAACTGCCGCGGAAGCGATGATCCTGATCGAAGATGCACCTTACGATGTCGTCCTTCTCGACATCTGGCTCCCCGACCGCGATGGTCTTGATGTGCTTGCGGATGTCCATACACTCGATGCCGAAAAACGTCCCGAAGTCGTCATCATCTCCGGCCACGGCACCATTGAATCAGCGGTCAAAGCCACGAAGCTCGGCGCATACGATTTTCTTGAAAAGCCGCTCTCGCTCGACCGAACCCTGATCGTTCTGAAGAACGCAGTCGAAGCTCGACGCCTGCGCAACGAGAATCTCGAATTCAAGCGGCAATTCAGCGTCAGTGCCGTCCTTACCGGTGAGAGCGTACCGGTCAAAGCTCTGCGCCAGCAGATCCGGCTCATGGCTCCGACAAATGGCCGCGTGCTCATCTATGGCGAATCCGGAACCGGCAAGGAACTCATCGCCCGTGCCATCCATGCCGAGAGCCTCCGACGCGACGGCATTTTCGTCGAACTCAACTGTGCCGCCATCCCGGAAGACCACATCGAGTCTGAAATTTTCGGTTATCGCCACGGAGCGCAGCCCGGTGGACCGCCTGAGCAGCGCGGCACCCTGGAGCGTGCCGATGGTGGTTCGCTCTTCCTCGATGAAGTTGGCGACATGAGTCTCAAGACCCAGGCCAAAATGCTGAGCGCGCTTGACGATCAGATGTTCACGCCCGTCGGCGGCTCCCAGCCCATCCGTGTCGATGTCCGCCTCATCGCCTCCACCAACAAAGATCTTGAAGAAGAGATTGCAAAAGGAAATTTCCGCGAAGATCTCTTCTATCGTCTCAACGTCGTCCCTTTCTTCGTGCCCCCGTTGCGCGAACGCAAGCAGGACATCCCGCTCCTCGTCCGCGAATTCCTCGCCGAATTCGGCCGCCAGTACGGCCGTCCCCGTGTCGACATCAGTGAAGAGGCCCTCGAAGTTCTTCAGCAGTACCACTGGCCGGGTAACGTCCGCGAATTGAAGAATGTGATCGAGCGGGTGCTGATTCTCAACCCGCGAACGCTTCGCATCGAACGCAGGCAACTCCCCCCGCTCACCCACAAGTCAGCTGCCCGCGCGAAAGAGGAGTTTTCTACCCTACAGCAGGCCCGCGACGCTTACGAGCGCGACTACATCCTCAAGAAGATCGAGGAGGCCCGTAACAACGTCAGCCGTGCCGCCGAGCTCCTCGGGCTTGAACGCAGTCATCTGTACCGCAAAATGAAAGCCCTCGGCATCAGCGTCCGCGAATAGAACAGACCGGACCAGATCGTCGGCGTTTGCTGCTCGTCACTAAAAGCGTTCCCTCTGAAATCCGCAGCAAGCGCAAATCTGCGAAAGTGCATCTCAGGATTCGCTGAGGTACTCATCGCTCCGTTCCGTGTTTAGGAAGCGGTGTTTCACCGGTGCAAGCTCCCGGATCCACGCCCGACTGAATCCGGCCGACCAGCGTACGGATAGGGGCCTCTGTGCGGAGAGTAGAACTCCGCCGTCCGGCAAAAAAGCAATCTGTAAATCGGTTCGTTGACAAAACGGTACTGGAGATCGTACTTCACTGAAGCGCAATCGGTTGCGCTCGGGTGCGTTAAGCCATTCGCGCACCTACGGTTCTCGTCTCCAGGACAGCCTTTCTTTTGAGGAGTCTTTGATGCTAGCGAAATTCTCACGAGGGATGCTTCTCCCTCAGAACCAACGCGCCGCCCTGTCTCAGCTCAGCATTTTTCTGCTGACTGTTTTTCTGGTGCTCGCAGTATTTTCCATCCCGTCTGGCGCACAATACGCGGCGAGCCTCCAGGGGACCGTCACAGACCCGACTGGCGCCGTGATCCCCGACGCGACGGTCACCCTGACAGACAAAGAAACCAACCGTACGCTCACGGCGCAGAGCAATGGCACAGGCAGCTACACTATCGGCGCTCTCCAGCCCAGCGACTACAAAGTCGAGGTCTCGCGCACCGGATTCAAGAACAAGGTCGTCGACAATGTGCGCATCCTCGCCAATCAGCCGAACTCGCTTAACATTCAACTTGTTGTAGGCACTACCAATGCCGAGACAGTGACAGTGAATGCCGCGACCGAGCCCATCATCGATACAGGAACCGGTCAGTTGAGCTCTACGATTTCACAGAACCAGATCAGCCATTTGCCTTCCTACGGTCGCGATGTCTATCAACTCGTGCAGCTCGCTCCGGGGATGTTTGGCGACCAAAGCCAGGCCGGCGGCGGCGGCACCAACAATCTGCCGGGCAACCAGGGCCCCGGGGGATCCAGTGCAACCTCTGGGATTTTTTCTACTGAGAACCGTCCTCAGGCATTTGCCAGCGGCGGTCGAAACGACACCAACAACATCA
>DATNFD010000188.1:0-12359 GCA_035606555.1 Occallatibacter sp. | reverse complement strand
TGGGCTTGCGTAATCCCCTGGGAGTTGAACTGTGCAGCCTGCGAAATTCCGCCAACGCCCTCTGCTGCGCGTCGCGGTTTCCTGCTGCCCGCTCCGCCTGTGCGAGCCGATACCACGCAACTTCGTCATCTGGCCGAATCTTCGTAGCCTTCTCGAGTGGCTGCACCGCGGCCTTTGCAGCCTGCTCATCGAGCAAGACGCCTCCCAATCCCACAAGTGCTTCCTCGAAATCAGGAAATCTCTCGATTACTGCCTCGTAGCCTTGCCGCGCCTTTTCCCGATCACCCGATTGCGCCGCGAGATTCGCAAGCTCATAACCTGCATTGCCGCTCCGCGGATCAATTTCGAGTTCTGCATTGAACTCCCGAACGGCGGCTTCGCGATCGTCGGTCTTCTGGTTCTCTGTGAACCGTGCAAGGTAGATCCGTCCGAGTCTGTAATGAATCCCGGGGCGGTGCGGATCCAAGCTCAGTACCTCCTTGAATGCGGCGATCGCGGCCTCGTAATTCTTTTGGCTCTCGTTGGCCTCACCGCGAGCCTGCAGCATCCAGATTGAATTTGGTGCCTCAGTCTGCAGCTTCTCCATCGTGAGATAGGCGAAGTTTCCGTAGATGCGACCCGTGTGGTAAAGCACCTCTGCATCGTCGGGATACAGTTTGTTCAACTCCAGCGCGGTGTGCACGGCATCCGCATCCCGGCCCAGGCCAGTGTAGGCGCGCAGCAATTGCAGTCCGCACATTTTTCGCGAAATAGAATCTGCCGATTGCTTGAATCCTTTCTCGAGCTGCGGCACCGCTTCAGTGAAGCGGCCCAATTCCGAAAGCGAAAGCCCCAACAACGTGTCGAGCCTGGGCAGCCCGGGCTTCAGTTTCTGTGCCCTACCGACTTCTCTGACAGCCTCTTCGTAGTCCTTCAATTTAAAACAGATCGCTGCCAGAGTTGCGTGTACTTCGGCAACTGAAGGCTCCAACTTGGCCAGTTTCTCAAAACTCGCCTTTGCATCCACCATACGGCCTTGCGTCATTGCTTGCTGGCCCTCGGCTGCAATCTGGGCGGCGGCGTCATCGTTCGATTGTCCTGCAACCGGCAACAAGCAGCAGAACGCGAAGATAGAAACCGCACAAAGTCTTTGCTTGATCATGACGAGAGTTTATCTCCAAACAGAAGCTTCGCCACAGTGTCGGCGAACCGGCGCTTTCAATCGTGCCGCCTCAAAGCTCGTAGCACGTCGGTTCTCGAGGACAACTCTTCTTTACGCAACAAGCATCCCACTCCCGTGTTTGCGGAGGTGACGCACCGTGCTCCTACCGACTTCGCGTCTTGGTTTGCTCATTGGCTTGACACCATTTTTGACCGCCACAATCGTCCTTTCGGGCTGTCACAGTAGCCAACATCCTGACGATAGGATGGCCGTCTACAACGCCCTCGATAAGAATGACCTGCGCAGCGTCACGGTTTCGCAGGATCGCGGGAACGGCACAATCACGCTGAGCGGGATTGTCGGCAGCATGGATCGCCGCCAACATGCCGAACAGATTGCAAAACAGGCTGCACCCGAATACCAAATCGTCGATCGCATCCAGATCCAAAGCACCGGACTTCAGGACGATATCCAGGCCGCAACCCAGAAAGCGCAGCTTGACAGTGCGATCGAAGACAACTTCAAGGCGCGAATCGCCGACGAGCCTTCGCTCAAGTCAGAGAAGATCCGATACACCTCTCACCACGGCACCCTAACTCTGAGCGGCGCCGTCCGAAACTGGAAACAGCGGCAAGCGGCAGAAGATCTCGCCAAGAAGATCCCCCAGGTACAGCACGTTGTCAACCATCTCCAGATCAAGCCCGGCAAGCCATCGGCCGCCAATTCCTAACGAGTGCGGGTGCGCTCACGTTGCTCACGGGACGACATTGAATCTCAGTGCGCCTTGATCGCGGCCTGGGTATCTTCGATTGCAAACTTCGCGTTGCAGATCGGACATTCGTGTTGTTTCGAATCAGCGATGCTGATCATTTGCGTGCCGCACGACGGGCATTTGCCTCTATGTTCGGCCATTCCCACAATGGGGCCGTAAAGAGGCGCCAGAATTCCAAGTAGAATGAATGGCACCCCAAAGAAGATACCCCATCCCGTGAGGCATAGCATTACGCCGGCGATGATGAGGATCGGGGCGGCAATGAGTCCGATGTACATTCCGCTGAATGCGCCGTTCGAGGGTACTGGCCGGTGCTCCCGCGGCGGATGTCTTTGATGTTCGAGTGTGTTTCCACACTGCGGGCAGAAAATCCATGCCGAAGCCAACAACATGCCACACTTCACACAATGAGCGTCCATGACGCGCCGCTCCTTGCCGGTCGTACACCCTGACGAGCAAACCACATCGTCGTGTGCAGTCCGTAAGGTTACGCTTATCCCATTGCCCGGCCCGTGACCTTCATCACGGGAATGCGATCTTTCTGCCAGAAATCAATCCATCCGCCCTTAATCGGATTCTTGGTGTCGTGCTACCCTCTCCTCACCACCGAATGAGCCTAATTGACCCCGCTCCCTCGCACACAGCAGCCCCGGATTTGCCCCGAGTTCTAGGCGCCTCGCAAGCAACCGCAATCGTCGTGGGGACCATCATCGGCAGTGGCATCTTCCTCGTTCCCACCGAAATGATGCGCGACACCGGTTCGTCGGCGCTTGTATACCTGGCCTGGATCACTGGGGGTCTGCTCTCCCTTTTCGGCGCTATGACGTACGCTGAACTTGGAGCAATGCTCCCGTACGCCGGTGGCGAATACGTCTACCTTCGCAGTGCTTACGGCGATCGAAGTGCATTTCTGTACATGTGGACATGGTTCGCTGTGGCCAAACCGGCTTCGATCGCCGCCGTCACCAGCGGCCTGGCTCGAACTCTCGGAGTATTCTCCGCCTTTCACTTCCTGACAGAACACATTGCCGGTACCCCCCTGCTCTGGTCTCAGGTCTTTGCCATCTGCGTCACCTGGCTCATCACCGGCCTCAACTATCTTGGGATGAGAAAGGCCGGCAACTTCCAACTTGTCTTCACCATCCTCAAGGCTGTTCTCATCCTCATCGTCGCCAGCCTCTGTTTCGCCTCTTCTACCGGATCGCTCGTGAATTTCGGCACTTCCCTTCCAGGCGCTCGCGGCGGTTTCGGTGGATTCATGCTCGCTCTCATCGCCACACTCTGGGCCTACGATGGTTGGAACGATCTCACGATGGTCGCCGGTGAAGTCCGTCGCCCGGAGCGTTCACTTCCCATCGCGCTCATCGGTGGTCTCTTTATTGTGGGCATCTTGTTTATGGCCACAAACGCAGCCATTCAATACATCCTTCCTGCAGCAGAGATAGCCGCCACTGAACGCCCTGCCGTCGCCGCGCTCTCAGTCGTTGCCGGTCAACGCGGCGCGGAGTTCGTAGCTGGCGCCATGGCCCTCAGCATTTTCGTGACCCTGAACGGCACCATCATGTCCGGAGCTCGCATCCCATTCGCGGCCGCTCGTGACCGCCTCTTTTTCGCGCAATTTGCCCGCATTCACCCGCGCTTCCAATCGCCGTCAACTTCGCTCGTCATCCAGGCGCTGCTCTCCACGGTGCTTTTGCTCTTTCTCTCGCAATTCCAGCAGCACTTTGAACTCGCTGTTTTCGCTGAGTGGCTTTTCTACATGCTGACGGCGACGACGATCTTCATCTATCGTCGCCGCCGCCCGCACCTCGCGCGACCCTACAGAGTCTGGGGATACCCCGTGCTACCCGCCATCTTCGTCGTCTGCGCGGCTGCTGTCCTCATCTGGAGCTATGCCGGAAACCTCCAAGGCTCCCTGATCGGCACGGTCCTGATCCTCCTCGGATTTCCGGTTCTCTACATTGTGCGCAGTCGTTATGGTCCCTCCATGCCGCAGCATTAGAGAGCCCGACGTGGATCAACAATGTTTGGCTTCCTCTACGGCGACCGATTAGAACGAATGTCCGCGTTGATTCCTCCGTTCCACAAGCCTCTACCGGATCATCGCAATGCCCAGCTACAATCCCAATAAATGGCAACCACACGGACCGAAATGTGGAAAAGCCCCACATTCACAATCGAACGAATTGAGGGCCAGACACCTCGCACTCTCGTCTATCAGATAACTGGCGTTTTTAACGCGCGTGATATGTACGGATCGATGAAGCAGGTACAGCTCGGAAATATCTTCGAGTTCAAGCCGGAACCCGGCGCAGATACTCCGAACCGCCACATCTTCGATCTCACTGAGGTGCCTCAAATGGACTCCTCTGGTTTGGGAGTCCTCGTCAGCCATCACATCGCGTGCCGCGCCAAAGGGATCAAGGTAGTTGTCGCCGGGCCCAGTCCCAACGTGAAGCAACTCCTCAAATTTACGAAGGTGGACACGGTCCTCACCATCGTTCCAACGCTGGACGAGGCCGTTCGCGCCTGATGCTGAGATGAGACGCGAACCGGCTCGGTACCTTCTGCGTTTCGATGACCTATGTCCAACCATGTCGAAAGAACGGTTCGAGCGATCACTTCGAATCGCCGAACAACATCGACTGCTTCCCATACTCGCTGTGGTTCCGGACAATCAGGATCCCGACCTGACGTGCGACAATCCTGATCCGGACTTCTGGAAACGCATATCCGCCCTTCAGGCCGCAGGGGCTACTATCGCGATGCACGGCTATCGCCACCTGTGCCGGAGCGCGGGGAGATCGCTGTTAAATCTCAATCGCAAATCCGAATTCGCAGGTATACCCGAAGAAATTCAGCGCGACTGGATTCGCTCAGGTCTGGATAGTCTCTGCGAACGAGGAATTCGTCCTAGACTCTTTGTCGCTCCTCGTCACGGATTCGATTTCGCCACTCTTCACGCCCTTGTGAACGAAGGTCTGCCGATCTTGTCAGACGGATTTGCTTTACGGCCCTTCACACGCGCCGGGGTCGTGTGCATACCACAGCAGCTTTGGGCGCCGGTGGCGAAACACCATGGCCTATGGACGATTTGCCTGCATACCAACCATGCAACCAATGAGTTCGAACAGGATCTCGATCGGTTCCTTTCAAAGTTCGCTCACCAGTTCACAACCTTCGATGATGTGATCGCAGGAGAAAAGCCGAATGAGCTCAGCTGGAGCGAGCGGACCCGGGAATCCATCTGGGCACGTCGTCGTCGCCAGAAATCCCGGTAGCTCCCCAGGCCGCCGATGGCGCAGGACCCGTTCTGCTCTCAGCGCGCGTAGGAAAAGATCCCGCAAACATCACTCGAACTCGACAGAGACTCCGCTGTGAAAATCGGCATTTCGCTTCCCGAAAACAGCGCGACATGCAGAGTTCGAGCTTCCACGTAGGTTGCCATCCATTGCGTTTCATCGGAGCCGCAGAGCGTATTGTGATGCAGGAACCGCTTGTCTCCGGGAATGCTCAAGCGATATAGATTTCCATTCCCTGCGGTGTTCACATCTACGTCGAACGCTGAAGCTGCTTCCGCAGGCGTTAGCTTCCGAATCGGTGCCAGAGAATAGCCAACGAAATTGATGGTCAGTCTCGACTCAGAAATCGCGATGTCGCCTGTGATCTGATTGGCATTCGAACTCTCGGCCCTCCAGTAGCCCTTGTCTTGTGCCTTCAAAAGAACTGACCAGAACAAGCATGCAGCCCCAACGGCAAGCAATAAAGCTTTCTTCATCCTCTGAGCATGCCATTTCGAGAACCGGCCGGGCAAATCAACAACACGCATCCCCGAATGGCTCAGCAATTTCATCGGTGATCCACTTCCCTGGTCTCTGGGAGAACATAGCAGTTCGACCACCCCGGTTTCGGTTAAACTGGGCAGGTAAATGCGCGTATTCGGAATTGACTGCGGAACCGAGATAACCGGCTTCGGTGTAGTAGAGTCGGTCGACACCGGCTCACAGCAGCGTGTGATCTGTTTAGTCTCCGGTGCCATTCGGCTGGCTAAGTCCAAGCCATTGCCCGTTCGACTTGTTGAACTGCACCGGGCGCTCACCGCCGAGCTCGAACGATGGCAGCCGCAAGTTGTTGCAATCGAAGAAGTTTTCTATTCCGTAAATGCCAAGTCAGCTCTCAAGTTAGGCCAGGTCCGTGGTGTAGCGCTGCTTGCTGCCGCCGAACTACAACTTCCCGTGGCAGAGTACGCGCCGCTCAGTATAAAGTCGAGTGTCGTGGGCTATGGGCTTGCCAAAAAGGAGCAGGTGCAGTTCATGGTGGCGAGGCTCTTAGATCTTCGAGAAATTCCAGAGCCAGCTGATGCTGCCGACGCCCTGGCAATTGCAATATGCCATCTTCATACTGCTCAAACTCTTGCGTTACAGGGGGCACAGGCATGAAATTTGCATGGCTGGTCCTCCTCGGGTTCTTGATTACGCCACCAGCGCGCGCAGAACAGGACCCACTCGTTCAGGTAGAGTTTTCAAATCCCTCTCTCTACCCGGCGCAATGGAGCCTGATTCTTCATCCCGACGGGAGTGGGCACTTCCATGCTGAAGGTGGCACCCGCCCTACCGACTACCCCGAAACCATGTTCCCCGGAAAAATAGACCGCGATGTCCGGCTCAGCCCCGAATTCACGAGCCGCATCTTCCAGACCGTCCATGAGGACAAGATTCTCCGAAACAAGTGCGAGAGCCATCTGAAAGTTGCCTTTCAGGGCGTTAAAAGAATTCGCTACACCGGCCCCGACGCCGAAGGAGGCTGCGAGTTCAACTACTCCACAAATAAGCAGATACAAGATCTTGGTGATTCGCTCGTCGCCGTAGGCTCAACCCTGATCGAAGGCGCTCGCCTCGAACTTCTTTACCAGCATGATCCTCTCGGGCTCGACAAAGCCATCCAGTTTGTCGTCGAGGCCAGCGGTGACGGTCGTATGCAGCAGATTTGTACGATCCGCAACATTCTCGAACGTCTTGAAGATGACCCGCACGTGCTCGACAGAGTCAGGAAACAGGCTCGAATGCTGCTGGCACGCTCAGGAAGCTGAACCCATATCGAACCACAATTTACGCGCGACTTTTCCCCGGTTCCACGTGTCTGATGAAGTAGTGGGCTCCCCGCGATGAGGCTTGACCATCGGGGGTGTAGGGGAAAGGGTGGGGGCTCCGTGAATAGTTCAAGAAAAGTACGATTCGGGCCAGTTGCCAGCCTTATGGGGCTGGCTTTGTTTTTGATTCCATCAATGGCACTCCGCGCTCAGGACGCCGAAAGCGACCCGCCTCAACAGCCGCACCCCGACATGAGGGCTGCCCGCCTCAGCTTTGTTACCGGTGATGTCCAACTCAGCCAGGGCAACCAGATCATTGCCGATCCCGCGCTCGCCAACACGCCTCTGTTCGAAGGCACCGTTGTGAGTACGCGCGAGGATGGCCAGGCTGAACTCCAGTTTGACGATGGGAGCATCGCACGACTCTCGCCCAACAGCTCCCTTCAGATTAGCGTTCTTCGTCAAGACGGCGGAGCCGGCAACACTGAGGTTCTGCTGACCACCGGCCTCGGGTATTTCGAGATCGCCGCCAATGCTTCGAATCAGATGGTGACGCGATTCGGTGAAAGCACGGTCAAGGCGAGCGGCTTCACTGTGATTCGTGTGAATCTCGACAACCCTCCGGGGGAACTCGCGGTCTTCACCGGAAGCGTTCATCTCGATCGAGGCTCCCTATCCCTCGTTGTTCACGGCGGCCAGAGTCTCACATTAAGCGGCAGCGATCCCAACCAGTACAATCTTGCGGAAACGATTGAGCCTGACTCGTGGGACGCTTGGAATGCAGACCGCGACCAGGATCTGACGTCGCAGGAAACTGCCAAGACACCCGCAACCGGCAGCCAGCCCACAAGCAACAACCCTGCATGGGGCGATCTCGATACAAATGGGAATTGGTACAACGTTCCCGGCCAGGGCTACGTCTGGTCGCCGTATGAGGCCGCAGACGCCAATTGGGATCCCTACGGCTGCGGCAACTGGGTCTATACGCCGCAATTCGGGTATATCTGGGTTTCCTGCGAGTCCTGGGGCTACATGCCGTATACATCTGGCTATTGGAACTACTACGACGGCTTCGGATGGGGCTGGACCCCCGGCTACGGATATCCTTGGTGGTTTACGGGCGGCTGGGGATCGAATATCGGTCACCGTCCGCCGCGTTATACCCCCCCACATCGGCCCCGGCACGGTCCGGCGCATCCCGTTGAACCAATCCATCGGGGGGGCTTCTATCAGCCGAATCCCGTAGTCGCTGTGAACCGTATTCCCAGGGTTCCGGTTGCAGCGCCAGCGCATGTAATCGGACGATCCGCCACCATCGCCGGTTCTGTCGTGCAACCCATCAGGCCTCTTTCGCCTCGCCCCGGCTTCAACCATACCGGCGAGACCGGAATCGGACGCGCAACTCTAGGCTCGACCGGATCCTACGTCGGTGGTAGGTCCGGATATAACCCATGGGCCAATTCCCCTGGTTTACCACGAGCGCGAACCATGCCAGCAACCGGCAGCGGCTATCGCCCATCGATTAGTCCGCCTGCGGCAGGTACCTACCGCGCTCCCGTAACCTCTCCATACGCCGGAGGAGCCTATCATCCGCCTGCATTAAGCCCATCTGCCGGTGCAGGTGGAACCTACCATCCCCAACCGTCCAGCGCCTCGTCCAGCGGGTTTCGACCCTCTGTTCCTGCTCCGACACCTCGCTCTGCCGGAGGAGGTTCCATCTCCCGTCCAAGCACTGGGGGCGGAGCGGTTCGCGCGGGCGGAGGCGGCAGTCACGTTAACGCGAGTCCTCACAAGTGACCCTTACAAATCCGATCGATCTAGCGGGGCCATTTCGCCGAACGGAATGGCCCCTTCTTTCTGAATCTCTCGCCATACCGCCGCAAGCGTCTCGATAGTCAATGCCTCAGCGCGCGCCTGTGCCTCGACTCCAGCCCGACTGAGTACCTCGCCGATCGATCCCATTTCCATTCCCGCAGCACGCAGATTGTTCGCCAGCGTCTTACGTTTCAACGCGAAAGCCCTTCGTAAAAAAGCCAGAAAAGCTTCCCGATGCACAGCGAGTTCCGCAAACCGCGGAGAGAATTGCCACCGGAACACAGTCGAGTGCACCTCGGGGGATGGTGAGAACGAAGTCGGAGGCAAAGTGAACAACGGAGTTACGGCACCATGCAATTGCACAGTAACGGACAGTAACCCGTAATCCCTCGTACCCGGCTTGGCCGTCACCCGCTCAGCCACTTCTCTCTGCACCATCAATACCGCGCGATCCAGCACACACGCATTCTCTGCAAGCTTCAACAAAATGGGTGAGGTGATGTAGTAGGGAAGATTTCCGACAACCAGAAGTCGTTGACCGGCCGTATCCGACACTGCTCTGAAGTCGAAGGTAAGCACGTCCACATTTTCAATGCGGACGGTTGTGCAACCCTCTGAATCAGATCTTGACAAATCGCCGGCCAGCTCGACAGCAAGTGCCGCATCCAGTTCCAGGGCGACGACTCTCCCCGCCTTGATCGCCAGTTCGCGTGTGATGGCGCCGCGACCGGGTCCTATCTCTACAACAGTGCGCCCCGAGCAGTCGCCGATTGCAGCGACAATCCGCCGAATTGCCTGCTCATCGCGAAGAAAATTCTGCCCAAGTTTCGATTTCGGAGGCACCATTCGATGGTAGCCGATAGAATCAGCGCTTCTGTGTGAGGTTCGGAGTCACTCCTCGCATTTGATTACTGCAAGTTCGAAAGTTCGTCTCTGCGTAAAGCCCAGCCTCGTATACAGCCGCACCGCAGGATTGTCGGAAAAGGCATGAAGAAACGGCGTCGCACCCTCATCACAGATGTCGCGCATGACTCTGCTCATCAGAATTCCGGCGTAGCCTCGTCCGCGCGCATCCGGGTACGTGCACACCGCGCTCACTTCCACAAATCCCGGCACCCGCATCCGCTGCCCCGCCATAGCCATCAGGCGGCCACCCTTTAAAATGCCGTAGAAATTTCCAAGCTCGATGGTGCGCTCGCGAAAGGGCCCCGGTTCGGTTAAAGTCGTCAGCTCGATCATCGCCGGAACATCTGCTGCACCTAGCGTGCGCATAGTCGCCCCGTCTGCCGACAACGGGCCATCTTCCATCAGTTCTGGATGACGGCAAATCATCTGCGTCAGCACGCCTCCGCGAAACAAACTCCATCCCGCTGGAAGAACCGGCGGATCCGGAAAGAAAAGAGCGAGAATCCCGCCCAGCCCCGCAAGCTCACGCAATGCTGCATAGCTTTCTATCGACTGATTCGGTGTGCCCGCCAGTGGTCCGATCGCAGGTGGATACCTCCGAGCCTCACCCTGAACCACGGCTAGAGCGCTATTCTCAGTTCGCAATGCATTCCAGATCGGGTTATCAAGAAGTGGTTCGTTCGCATCCGATCTACCCAATTGCGAATGGAGACCAAGCATAGCTTCACCGTTTCCGTCGCACATGAATCAAAGATGATAGGCGTCACCCTGCAGATGCGGAATCCTGCGACATAAAAATCGCGTCAAAGGGTAAGTTGTAGACTTGGCATTTGGTTGCTGATTAGGCCGGTACCCATCAGAGTCCCCGCCCAATTTTTGCTGGAGAACATCATGCACATCGTTTTTGCCGCCTCCGAGGCCGTTCCGTTTGCGAAAACCGGGGGCCTGGCCGATGTCGTCGGCTCACTCCCGCGGGAAATCGCAAAACGGGGCCACAATGTCTCGGTTTATATGCCTCTTTACTCTGCGGTCCGTCCCCACCTTGAGAGAGAACTCAAGTTCGCCGTCCGCTCGCTGACTATTCCCTTTCCCCACGGCAATCGCTTCGCGAGTATCGTGGACGGCGGCCTCCACGATGATGTGCAGTTCTATTTCGTGGACTGTCCCGAATTCTTCGACCGCCAGGGCCTTTACGGCAATAATGGCGACAGCTATCCCGACAACGCCGAGCGATTCGGCCTCTTCTGCCGTGCCGTCATTGAAGCCTCCAAGATCCTTGGTGTACCCGACGTTTTCAATGCTCACGACTGGCAAGCCGCTTTGATTCCCGTTCTCCTGCGCACCGTCTACAGCGCCGATCCATTGCTAAGAAACGTCGCGAGTGTCCTGACCATTCACAACGCCGGATACCAGGGATGGTTTCCACCCGCCACAACGGGCGAACTTCTGCTTCCGTGGGATCTTTTCACCTACGACAAACTCGAGCACTACAACACCTTCAACTTCCTGAAGGGCGGCGTGGTTTACGCCGACTTGCTCACCACCGTCAGCCCCAAATACGCCCAGGAACTTCAGACCGCCGAATTCGCAAACGGCCTTGAAGGCGCACTGCGCCAGCGCAGCGCCGACCTGCGCGGAATCCTCAACGGAGTCGACTACACCGAGTGGGACCCAGCAACTGACGGCAACCTGGCAGCACACTACAATCCCCTCGATCTCACTGGTAAACGCGACTGCCGCAAAGATCTGCTTCATGCATTCGGCCTGGATGTCCCTGAACAGACTCCAGTGATCGGGATCTGTTCGCGATTTGCCTCGCAGAAAGGATTCGACCTCCTCGAACAAGTTGCAGGTCGCCTTGCCGAACGCGACGTCGCTGTCATCGCACTCGGAACCGGAGAGCCTTATTACGAGAAGTTCTTTCGCGATTTCGCATATGCCAACGCCGGACGCTTCTCCGTCCAGATCCGCTATGACGAAGCCATGGCGCACAAGATCGAAGCAGGAGCCGACATCTTCCTCATGCCCAGCCGCTTCGAGCCCTGCGGCCTCAATCAGATCTACTCTCTCAAGTACGGAACAATTCCTGTAGTCCGCGCCACCGGTGGCCTCGACGATTCGGTGGAAGAATGGCAACCTAGCCAGAACACCGGCACCGGATTCAAGTTCGAGTTCTACGAGGCGCAGGCTCTCCTAAACGCCATTGACCGGGCTCTGGCCGCGTTCTATGACAGGACGCAGTGGACGAAGCTGATGGAGAACGGCATGGCCCAGAACTTCAGCTGGGACAGGCCCGCTTGCGAATATATTGCCGTATACGAAGACGCCGGACGTAAGCGGGCATGAACCGAAGCGAATGGAGCTTCCACCGTCCCCTGCCAAACCGACCTGTTTGACCTAGCCCTGACTCGTCAGCAGGAGCTTGGGAAACAACCATTGCGAATCGGTCGTCTTCATGCCCCCTGCGGCAGCACCTTCGGCACATCGATGCCCAGCGCCGTTGCCAGATCATGCTGATGCTCCTGCTCCTGCATGATGATCTTGCGCAGTTGCTCTGCTAACGCATAGTGCCCCAGAGCCTCCGCCTGTCGCACCCGCTCGCGATAGTTCTTGATCGTTTCGGTCTCGTTGTCGAG
>DATNFD010000187.1:0-3735 GCA_035606555.1 Occallatibacter sp. | reverse complement strand
AGACACTGGGCCAGAAGCAACTCGGCTTGGGCAGACGATCCGTGCGATTCCGTATGCGCCTGATTGGCCAGTTTCAAAGCCTGTTCGTACTGCTCGTGATGATAGTAGGCCTTTGCGAGCGCCCATTTGGTTTCCCAGCCTGATGTCGGCTGCAACCGGAGGGATTTCTCCAGCAACGGAATGGCTTCCGCAAACTTTCTTTGATTTACAAGGTCCATTCCCAGCCCGGCAAGAATGTGGGGCTGATTGGGGTCCATCCGGCTGGCTTTTTCCAGCGCGGGCTGTGCCTTTCCCAATTGCTTTGCTTCATATAGACGATTGCTTGAAGGTAAAGCACATCCGGATTTGCAGGCGCGAGTTTCATGGCCTCGCCAATGTACTTCTGAGCCTCCTCCAGTTTCCCATCCTTCAGAGCCTGCGTTCCCCTGTTGAATGCCTCTCTCGCCTTCGGGGCAAGCACGGCTCCGCCGGGAGCTTCCCTTCCATCCCCCGAGCTCGCGTCTCGTTCAAGATAAACATCCTCTTGATACTGAATCGCAACCGCAATCGAAATTTCTTTTTGCGCTGCTTTGTAGCCAGTCGCTTCCACACTGACGGTAAATTCTCCTAGACCTTGCACAATGAAGAAGGCGCGCCCCTGTGTCGTCGATCGCTGGTCTTCCAGCGCCCCGTTCTTGTAGAGCTTCACCATCGTCGGAACGCCAATTACCTGACGGGACACATCCCGAACTGTAATCGCAATCTCGGCGCGACTGCCGCGGCTATTCGTGCCTTGCTCGCCGTTGTCTTGGCAGATAGCGGAAGCCGCGAGCAAACTCAGGCCACCCAGAAGAGCGGTAGCTCGCCGAATGCAAATGCGGAGATTATTCGTCATGGAGTACTCCGCGAGGCGCTAAATACGGCCAAGACTAGTCTCCGACATCTGTACCGTCAAGGTAAACAATCTCTGTCGGTGGCGCACGATTTGGCCTCCGCCGGCTTCATCACGGTTGACGACAAATTGCCGTAGGGCTCATTGAGGCTTCGAAAAGTGCAAAGTAGTGCAAACGCCTCCCTAGAAAAGGTGCATCAAAGGCTCGATGCGTCGGATAGAGAAGCCGTGGCTCCTATTACTGGCTTTGTGCACAGGTATGTGGGCAGGGCCTAGCATGAGTCACGCACAAGACGTTCACGCCGATTTGCCCGACAGCCCCGCGGAGTCGTTGCGAACAAAGCATGGCAGTCAAGCGGATCGTGAGGTCACCTGGCGGTCCGTGCCCAAAGATTTCTTGCACGATCAGAAAGGGATTTGGTTATTCCCAACTCAGTTAGCAAAGGGGCACTACTGGCTGCCTACACTTGGGATTGTGGGCGGAACGGCGGGCCTCATCGTAGCTGATCCGCACGCGATGCCCTACTTTCGCGATCACGCCAGGAACCTCGACGATATTAATGATGTCTTCGATTCACCCATTACGGCAGGCGAAATAGTCGCCGTGCCAGCCTCCCTTCTGGTGGCAGGCTACGTTCGGCATGACAGTTATCAGGTGGGTACAGGAATACTGGCGGGGTTGGCTTATGCTGACACCGTGGTTGTTGACCTTGCGATCAAAGCCGCCACTCGTAGAAAACGGCCGAGTGATATTCCCCCCGGGGAGCCATTTAATGACACCTTTTTCAGCAGCGGCAAATCTCCACTCAAGGGAAGTTCATTCCCATCCGGCCATGCAGCTGGGGTTTTTTCGATCGCTACCGTAATCGCCACGCGGTATCGCAACCACCGCTGGGTGCCTTGGGTGTCGTATGGTTTCGCAACCGCCGTCAGCTTCTCCCGCGTGACCACGCTTTCTCATTTTCCGTCCGATGTATTTCTTGGGGCAGCTCTCGGCTACACCATCACGCGTTATCAAACCCTGGCGCCGCGCTGAAATCATTCATGTAACGCAAGAAAAGGCTATTCCGCGTTGTTCGATCTGACCCTTGCAAGACCCAACCCTTGCAAGACCCAACCTGAGTTGACGTTAAATCGTCTCTCTGACAATGTCGGCGGTGTCAAGCACTATTTGAGCGTACTACTCCGTGCGCTCCGAGGAGCGCGCCATTTCGCTCTAGTTGAAAAACAATTGCCGGTGCCAACCAAGGCTCGCTCGTAATCAATTCAGGTCAGATTTTCGATCCGACCCATGCATCTCATCGGTCACTTACTGCGATCATGATTACTACTTCGGACTCCCTACAAAAAGGGAGCGGGATACCCAATCAATAGCGCGGTGTTCTACTGCACACCATAGCGATTTCCGGGCTGTCCCACGTGCGAACCGAACTTCTTCCATTGCTCGTAGTCCCATCCCTTACGCCACATCCAGTACAAGCGAACGGCCAACTTACGAGCCATGGCAACTTTGGCGATCTTCCGTCCTCGCCGCACCAGCAGGTGATGATACTTGCTGCGCCATTCTGGCAGACTGCGCACCGTGGCTTGCGCCGCTTCTACCACCAAGAAACGCACGATCGAACTTCCCTGTTTGGTGATGTGCCCCAGGCGCCGCCGATTCCCGCTGGATTTTTCCAACGGCACCAGGCCGAGATAGCTTGCCACCTGTTTGCCGCAGCCAAATCGCTCCGTGTTCCCGATGATCAGCACGAACGCCAATGCGGTAAGTGCACCCACTCCGGGATGAGTCATCAGACGCTGTGCCTCGGGACTCTTCCCCGCTTCTCGCTCGATGGCCTGGCTTAACTCTGCGATTCTGGGGTTCAATCGATCCAGCAACTCCAGCAGCTCGCCTCGTCGCCGGCTCGCCCACGGTGCCAACTGCAAGCACTCCAGTTGCTGGCGTCCACCTGCCCGGAATAACCGCTTCTTACAGCGTAGGCCTTCATTCAGCGCCACGGCCTGCAGTTGATTCATGACTCGCGTCCGCGCCTGCACCATGCGGTGCCGGTGCCATAGTAGTTGCCGCAGATCGCGATTCTCCCAGCTCGGTACCCAGATCCGCGGAAAATCATCCTTTAGCAGTAGTTTTAGAATATGCCGAGCATCCTCGCGATCGGTCTTCTGCTTGCGTCCTCGTTTCGCTCGGATCACCTCAGCATCTCCTCTCCACAATTCCACTCCCAATCCCTCGAGCAGACGCTCAAACCACTGCCCCTGCCCGCTGGCTTCCATGCCAACACGTACTGCCTGACCCGTGGATGCCAAGGAACGATAGAACTCCTCTGCTTCCCGGGGATGTGTTAAACGCTTTTCTTGGTACTCTCCGGTGTCGGTATTTACCGAAGCAATTTCTTGATGTTCGGGGTGAAAATCGACTCCTATAATAATCATCGTTCGGCTCCTCTTCTCCGAGCCTGTTGGTTGGTTTAGCCACCACCAACTTTACTCGGACCTAGGAGCCGACACTGTCATGGAATCAATAGCACTCAAAATGGCCTGAAAAGGCGAATGGAAAGCGCAAAGTTGCGACATCGCCTTGGTAACAACAATTGACATGGACGCAACGGAACACGAAGCATATACTTCGCCGGATATGGAAAGCACTGACCTTAGGCAGAGGGCGCTTGTTTGTGGGTACCTGCTCGTCACGCTACCGGCAGTTGCTGCGGTTGGCCTTGTTCTGTTCTTACATAACTATTTATTCGTACCGGGCTGGCCGTACTATCTCTCGATCGGCATAGCGATTGGATACCAGTGGTACACGACAGCGATGCCTCGCTGGCGAATGGCACTGTTAAACAGAGGACTTTCCGAGAGTG
>DATNFD010000186.1:0-31286 GCA_035606555.1 Occallatibacter sp. | reverse complement strand
CTGGAAACCCAGGTTCAGCGGGCGATTCCGGAAGTAGGGCTGTGTGAACCCAAATAGGAACTGCCGGCTCAGGTTGCCGAGATTGCCCTGAACGCTGAGTGTCTCGCCCAGACCAAGGAAGTTGTTGGTCTGATAATTGACGCCGAGAAAGGCGCCGGAGGCACCGCTTACGCCGCCATTGAGGCCGATGGAGTTCTTACCCTTTTCCTTGAGCTTGAGAAGCAGGTCGACCGTGCCGGCCTCTGTGTTCTGATGGGCCTCCGAGTCCTGGTCGACCTTTAGCGGATCGAAATACTCGAGCTGGTTGAGACGCAGCAGGCTATACTCCCACAGCTGTGAGTTGTAAACCTGGCCTTCATCGAGAAGCAGTTCACGGCGGATGACTCGATCGCGGGTGATCGTATTGCCCTGGAACTCGATCCGCGACACATAGAACTGCTTGCCTTCATCGATATCGATCTGGAACGAGACAGTGTGCTTCTGGTCGTCGTAGACCGGCTTCGGAATGGCGCCGAAATTGATGTACCCTAGTTGGCCGTAGGCCTTCTTCAGGTTGTCCAGCCCCTTGCCGATCAGCGTGGCGTTGAACCAGTCACCGTCCTTGATGTTGAACTGGGCCCGGAGAGCTTTGGTGTTGTTCAAATGGGTGTTGCCCGTAAACGTGATGCTGCCGAGCCGGTAGCGCTCGCCTTCTTCCACGGGCATCAGAATGTCAATACGCTTGCCGCGCCGGGGCCTGAAAGTGAACCAGTTCAGGCCACCCTCATCGCGAATCTGGGTCCGGGGGGTCTCGATCGCCGCGTTTGCATAACCCTTATCGCGGTAAGCGAAGCGGACGCGTTCTGTGTCGATGTCGAGCTTCGAAGCATCAAAGGTTCGCGGAAAAAGATTCTCAAAGAAAATTGAGTGAGGAATCCCGATCGGACGAAGTTCCTTCATGGAGCGGCGCAGATAGCGACTGCTGAGATGTTGGTTTCCGACAAATTTGATCTGGCCGACTTTGACAACCGGACCTTCCTTGATACTGAAGTTAATCTGAACCGAGGCGGGGGGAATTGTCTTCACATCGGTCTTGATCGTGGCGAACTGATGCCCGTGCTCCGAAAGCAGTTCTCGGAGTACCGTCTCGGCTCGCTTGATCTTGGTGGGGTCGTATTGACCTTCAACCGAAAGCCCGACCTTTTCTTTCTTGAAGCGGTCCAGAATATCCGACGTTGAAACCGAGCTGTTGCCCTTGTAGTTGATCTCGCGGATTGTGGGACGCTCGCGGACAAAAACGTCGAGAACGATGCCCTTTTCGGTGTCTTCACGCTCGATGCGGAGATCCTCGAAGTAACCGGTGTTCCAGAGCGAATTGAAATCGCGTTCAATGGAGACCGCATCGTAAGTATCACCTACATGCGTGAACATTCTCGCCAGGATGGTCTCCTTCGGGATACGGCGGTTGCCGATGACCCGAATGGACTCGATGGTCTGACTCTGGGCGAATGTGAAACTGGCGGAAACAGCGAGCAGCAGTATGGCGGTAAGACGGAAAATGAGTCCCGAAATTCTCGATTTGCGGGAAATAGAGCCGTGCACGATCTTCACCGGGCTGGAGTCCTGCGGCGAGCACAAGTTCTGGTGCGGTCCAAGGTAAGGCTTCACGGGAAGAATATGCACACCCTCACTGCTTAAGTTCTGTTACAGCCTCTAGGAAAGATTGATTTTACCATCTCAAGGACGGTCTCTCCGGAGTCCCGCCGCTTCACCAGAACAGCGGATCGAGGGCCGGGTCCGAAGGGCCAAAGTCTTCCCCACAACTTGCGTTTGCGCGTTCGCGCAATTCAGGACACCGGGCACTCTGGGACTGAAGATGACGAACAGGGTTGCAGTCAAACTACTGACTGCTCCAGCAACAAATCTCGCCGCCAAAATGCCGCTCCAATGGGTCCTCAAACAGTCTAACGGACCGGAATGGGTTGGAGAGTTCGCACGCCGAACCCCTCGGACGCGCCAACCGTCTGACCTGAATTGCGCGAAAGCACGTTTCTTAGACGCAGACCCCGCCAACATGACATCCTCAGAGTCAGATTCGCTGAGGAGAAAATGGTGGAAACCGCAAGCACGGTTTTCGATTTTGAAGCTGAGACTCTCGACGGTGAGCAAAAGAAGCTCGCCGGCTACCTCGGAAAAGTACTGCTGATCGTCAACACCGCAAGTCAGTGCGGATTCACTCCCCAATACGCCGGGCTCGAGAAACTCTATCGAGCCTATAAGGACACCGGACTGGTCGTTCTGGGCTTTCCCTGTAATCAGTTCGGTGTGCAGGAACCGGGAAGCGCCGCAGAGATCGGCGTCTTCTGCGAGAAAAACTACGGCGTCAGCTTCCCGATGTTCGCCAAAATCGACGTGAACGGGGGGCGCGCCCACCCGCTCTATCGATATCTGAAAAGGGAAAAACCGGGCTTACTCGGTCCATTCGGTGGCGGCGCCATCAAGTGGAACTTCACGAAGTTCCTGGTCAATCGGGCCGGGCACGTTGTAGCTCGATACGCGCCGAATACCAAGCCTGAAAGCTTGGCCGGCGAGATTGAAAAACTGCTGAACACGAAGGAAGGTTGACCGATGCGCAAGAACTTGCCGATGATCCTCATCCGCGTCATCGTGGGCGTCGTCTTTCTTACCGAGGGAATCCTGAAGTTCGTTCGACCCGGGGAACTCGGCGTTGGCCGCTTTGCGCACCTCGGACTGCCATATCCTCACCTGCTTGCCCCATTCGTCGGGACCGTTGAGATCGCAGCCGGCGCAGCACTGATCCTAAATTTCTTCTCAGGCGATGCGGCTCTGCTCCTCGTATCTGTGATCCTCACGGCCATCGCCACGACAAAGGTCCCAATCCTGCTGGGACATCATCTCGGCCCGTTCGGACCACCGAAGCTCGATCATTATGGAATTTTGAGCTTCATCCACGAAGCCAGAACAGATCTCGCCATGCTCTTCGGTCTGGTCGCCATCCTGCTCGACAGCGGAATGCGAATCAGCCTGAGAGGGAAATAGTCCGACTTGTCTTCAGCCATCAAACCGGTATGCGCTGATCTGCGCTCCCATCGGCTCATCGGTGAAGATCCGTTTGCCGGGCTCCTCCCCGCCTGCGCCCGAAACGACCATCAGCGGAATCAAATGCTCCTCCCGCGGATGAGCGTAGGCCGCGAACGGCGCGCTCCGCCATTTCTCCAGCAACGGATTTCGGTGTTTTGCCGGAGATTCAATCGCATTGGTAAGCCAGTTGTCGAAAGCCCGGGACCGCTCCGCCGTCTGCGGCTGAAAATACCCGCGCAGATTATGAAAGCTCATGCCACTGCCGATGATCAACACTCCCTCATCTCGCAAAGGCGCGAGAGCCCGCCCTGCCGCGATGTGCAGCCTGGGATCGAGCGAAAGGTCCAGCGAAAGAGGAACCACAGGGATTTCCGCCTCAGGAAATGCCACCTTTAGCGGCACAAACACGCCGTGATCATAGCCGCGCCTCGTGTCTGTAGCTGAAGGCAGACCAGCACTCTGCAGAAACGAACTCACTCGCGCCGCTAATGCCGGATCGCCAGGCGCCGGCCACGTTAGTTCATACGTATGCACCGGGAATCCTGAGTAGTCGAAAATCAGTTCTGGATTGGTGGCGGCTCCCGCCGTAAACGCTGGCTCTTCCCAGTGCCCGCTGACGACGAGGATCGCCTTCGGTGGGGCAGGTAGTGTCGAACTGAGGGCCTCGAGAAATCGTTGCGTGCGATGCCAGGTATCCGCCGGGCCCCAGGTCCAATCCATAAAGAAGCATGGACCTCCTCCGTGAGGAAGAAAGATCGCAGGTTGGCGAGAGCTTGTGTGGGGCATCAGGAGTCACTCCGGCTGACGAGCAGGTCAGCTACTTGTTCAAACAAGTAATAGATGCGCCAGAGTGTTTTGTCGATTCAGAATGTTGAATCAGTACCCGGTTTACTCTATCGTGAACACCGCATACACCGTCGCCTCACGGCTGACCTGGTGCGGTTCGATGGCGAGAGGCTCTGGCGCTGCATTGGCTGCTTTCATCGCCATCATCGGCATCGGCCTTGGAAAAGGAGGTGAGGACGTCTGGTTGCTGACGTAGATCAAAGAGCCGAGGCGCACTCCCATGCCCTTTGCCAGCACCTCGGCGTTCGCCTTTGCCCGGGCGGCGGCCTTATCGAGCGCCTGCGCTTCGAGCGCTTTCTCGTCCTTCATAGTCCACTCGATCTGGCCGCTGCTTGTGGCTCCGGCGTTCACGGCGGCATCGAGAATCTCGGCGGCTCGTTCAGGCTGCACCTTGATCGTCCAGTCCTGGTGGAGTGTGTACTTGCGCAGCTTCGTCGTCCAATCCCGATCGAGATACTGGGATTCGCTCCTGATTGCGTTCTCCGGAACTCCTGCCTGCTTCAGTGCGGCGATGATGGTGTTGGATGCGCGCGTTCCTTCGGCGTATGCCCCCTTAGCGTCCTGCGGTTGCGTGACAAAGCCAATGTGAAGAATGGCGAGATCTGGCTCTGCAGTGACGTTATCAGTCGCCGTCACCGTCAGCGTACGGTTGCTGCTGTCGACCTTTAGCTCCGGCTGAGCGGGCTGCTGGGCTAACGCGGGAATAGTTCCGATGGAAATCGCGGAAACAATGATGGCAAGCTTGCTGTGCATGGAACGGCTCCTCTTGCGAAGCAGAATGCGCGGCTGATCCGGCCGCCTGTGATTCGGGAACGGACGAAGGCTACTTTCTTGCATGCGTTTCTCCGAATTTGCGAAGTTTCGCCAACGTGGCGGCAGTCTGGCCCGAGTCGATTGCTTCCGCGCCCATCGCCACACCTTCCTTCAGGCTCTCGGCGATGCCCGCTGCCACCAGTGTCGCCGCTGCATTGAGCAGGACGATGTCGCGACGTGCTCCCTTGATGCCGGTAATCACGTCATACAACAACGCCTTGTTTGTTTCGATGTCGCCTCCGATGAAGTCTTCCAATTTGGCGCGAGGAATACCCGCCATTTCAGGAGTGATCCGGGCGGCTTTGATATGCGGCTCCGCTCCGGGTTCCTTCTCCTCGATCCGCGCGACAACCGACTCGCCTGTGGTTGTCAGTTCGTCGATTCCATCCGTGCCGTGAACAACGAAGGCCCGTCTCGATCCCAATGCCTGGAGGGCTCGCCCTACGAGAAGCACGCGGCTCGGCGCAAGCACGCCCACAACCTGGATCCGCGCGTGGGCTGGATTCGTCAATGGACCGCAAAGGTTGAAGATCGTCCGGAATCCGAGGGCGCGTCGCAGCGAATTCATGGCTTTCATCGCCGGGTGATACAACGGCGCGAACAGGAAGACAAACCCGGTCTCCCGCAGACACTCCACGGCTAGGTCGGGCGTAAGGTCGATCGGCACGCCTAGTGCCTCGAGTACATCGGCTGCTCCGCATCGCGACGTGACAGCGCGATTGCCATGCTTCGCGACCTTGGCGCCCGCCGCAGCGGCTACCATAGCTGCGCCGCAGGAGATGTTAAACGTGAGCGGGCCACCTCCGCCCGTTCCTACGCAGTCCACCAATTCCGCACGTTCTTCGTCGGTTAGTGGCACAGGCACACACTGCTCCCGCATCACATCGACGAAACCGGCAAGTTCGGGCGCCTGTTCTCCGCGGGTTGCAAAAATGGTGAGCAGCGCAGCAGTCTCCACCTCAGGTACCTGGCCAGAGAGAATTTGGCGAAGCACGTCGCGTGCTTCTTCGCGCGTGAGCTGGGCGCCATCTTCGGCGAGCGACTTCAACAGAGTCTTCAATGAATCCATGTCTTTGATTATGGTAACCGCGTGAAGAAGCGAAGGCTTGTCGAGCGCGCGCCGGCAAACACGGTATTCGTTGGGGTGCGTCTTTTTTGTGTTATTCCTGTTTTTCGGGTGATTTGCGCCAGATGCTAACGGCGTCACGAATTGGGATTGGAGCAAATAATGGAACGCGAACTGATGTTTCGGATCATTCTGGAAAAGCCACCAGAGGGCGTGGACTTCGCCTTACAAAAAGGAAAGGGAAATAACTACGAAATCGTGCAGAAGCAGAGATCAGGAGCCGGAAATCTTCGCTTCACCTTCACCGCCAAAGCGGCATCCGAAGACAGAAATCGCGCGCCGAATCTGCGCGGCCCATTTGTGCAGGGGCGGCCTGATACACGCTTTGTCTATGTCGGCAGTGGAACCTTCGCTGGCCAAACCGGAAGCGAATGGAGCCGACGCCTGAAGATCCCCCTCAGTGGAATAACTGAGCAAATGATCGACCGGATGGCTCGCAACAGCGATCTTGTATTCGAAGCGCACGTTCCCGGCACCGGGAAAGATGGTGGTCCAAACTGCGCAACCGTGACGTCATTTGCGGGCTGGAAGCTAGCCAAGTCGCAGTAGAGCGCGATGCCGGTCTTCATTTAGGCGCTTGTCTCGCGTCTTGATGGTCGAAATTACTGGGTTAACGCCACATCATTCGAAACGGACGCCGTCAACATCATTCCGGGTTCGATTTTCGCCTGATTGCCTGGCGGCAGTGGTCCGGCCACATGCACAAAGCTCGTGTCGGAAACGTGATTTATCTGTGAACCAATATCCGGCGCAACCAAGGTGTAGATGCCATCCAGCGGGATTGTCACACCCTTTGCCGAGAGCGCTGCAAGACGAAAGACAATCATGCCCGAACGTCCATTCTGCCCGGCTGGTTTCACTGCTGTAACAATCGCATCCACTGACATTCCACGGCGGGCAATCATGTTTCCGTTCACAATCAGATTCTGATCGAGCAGTACGTAGAAGTGGTCTCCAACATTCGCCGTCTCCGATGTAATCCGGTTACCCGTCTGCATTCGGATCTGCGTGCCCTTCGGCACCGTCGAGCCGCTGATCGCTTCATCGGTCGGCAACGGCGTCGGTGAACCGCTCAGAGTGTAATTGCCGGCTACGATCGGGCTTGGCGCTTTCCCAGGTTCCACCGCATACGCCTGTATTCGTGTGTTCCCAAGAATCGGGATCGGAGTCTCATATTTGCTCGATGACTCTGTCGGCGTCCATCCATCGGCAGTGTAGTAGATCATCGCATTCGGATTCGGACTGGTGAGGATCACGACCGTTCCGGGTGCGACCTCCTTCGGGCCAGGCAGGAACATCGGGGCCTGGGCGCAGTGGCAGTCTGCCTGCCCGCGGTACGAATCGCTCACCACTTGCATGCCGCCCTGTTGCGGCAAGCCGGAACGCGATAAGGGCGACGTTGGAACGGAGGTCGCTTTTCCCGTACTGTGCAGCGCGGGCTGACTCACTTGGATGGATTCTCCAAAGGCCTGGCCAGACGCCGCTCGGGCAAGGCCGACGGCGATGGCACAACACGTGACGAGAGGAATGGTTTTCATATGCCCTCGGTTGGGAGATTTCCCTCTCAGAACAGCAGAATCCGCCTTGGAAATGCAAGGCCAAACTGCTTTCGGACATTACCGGAAGAGCTAATTCGTCATCTGCCGGAACCCTTCAGGAGCGCGTCGATCACTCCCTTGGCGACGCCGCAATTCGACATGAACCGCACCAGAGGTCCGCTGAGCGTGGCTGGTGCTGAATCCGATCGGGTCAAAGGCGATCCCACTCCTGGGATGCTGACCGAAGCATTCTGTAAAGGCCCATTGCCCTGCGACTCCAGAATCAACGTGGCGAGTTTCCGGGCTACTTGAAGATCGAAGCTTTCCGCAATGAACACCAGTTTTCCCTTCTGCCTAATCAATACAGGACCTTCATTTGTCGTCCAGACCTTTTCGGTTGTGCCCTCCCGCAGTTCTGCATCCTTCTCAGCGGCAGCGTCGGCCTTTAACCCCGAGTACTTCCGGCCCAGTTCTTCGGCATAGAGTCTCGCAAAAGCGTCCGCCGATTTCGCATTTCTCCAGGTCGAAAGATAAAAGAATGAGATCGATTGGGTCGTCGACTGCTCCGCGGGTGTCGCATTCAGCCGCTGTCCGGCCCAATAAATCCCTCCATCCCAGGCGGGTGTAAGGTCCCGCGCAGCGCGATCACCGCCGAACAGGCTGGCAAGAATATGAACGTCCAGTTCGCCAACCTGTCCGATGTCATACGGCCGATATGCCGAATCGAGGAGGGGGTGAATGTCTGGCAAATAGGGGATTGAGGGTACGTGCCCCTGTTCGTACTCCCGGGGATTCATAATCTCCCAAGTAGAGGTGGGCGGACGATCCAGCGCTCCCGTGAAGGCTGCTGCTTGCCCTCGGTCCATCCAGACGTCCTGTTCAAACCCCAATCCCTCTCGGTATGGGAAGAGAAGGGACTCGGAAAGAAGCAAGGGCGCTCGCGCGAGGACAGGTGAATCCTCCGAACCGGCCATCTTCTGTTTGAAGAGATCCACAACCTCGGGGTCTCCAACCAGGCTCTTTCCCATAGGCTTCAAAATGCTATCCACCATCACCGCGGTGGCTTGGCCCTCAGTGACGGCTTCACGCGCCGTGTCGATTTCATCTTTTGCGAGATGATCGCTATCCTCCACAGAGGTGTGTGAAACATCGGGAGGAGTTTGATCGCTCCACTTATCCAGGTTCACGTGCTGATCCTGGAGGGCATGGGTCAGTTCGTGTGCCAGAACCGGCTTCTGTTCGTCGACCGACACCCAGTCGAGCAGGTTAACGGTCTTTTCCTTGGGATCGTAGTAGGCTGCGATCTGCTCCTTCAGCAGCGCGAGGAGAAACGGCTTTAGATCAAAGTCGCGATCGAGCAGGCCAAACTTCTTCAGCACGATCTCACTTCGCTGCATCCGCTTGGAGTCCTCGTCGTCCTCGAACTTCTCCTTCAGGTACTTCTCCACCGCAGTCCGCGTCGTCAGCTGCCGCTTTACCTCACTCTTGACGGGTAGACCCGTCTCCTGGGACGAGAACTTAATGAGTTGGTCTACGAGGCCAAAAAGTTCCTTCGCCTGCTCAGGCGTGATGTGAGTTTCAGACGCAGTGGAGGCGTCGGGTTTCGACCGGTTCGGGCCTTGGGTTCCAGACGGTCTGGCTGCGGGTGAGGGATCCTGCGGAGCAACAGGCGCTTCGGGAGATTGTGTATGTGCTTGCACCTGCCCTGCTGTTAGGCAAACGCCGGCCACAAGCGTCAGGACGCTCCGTTCTAAATAGCTCATCTGGTACCACTTGCTCATTACTGCTCCTTCAGGTTGCGGGACTGCCGTCCGGCTCGGGCGGGCATCTAATCCCAAGGCTATAATCAGGATGCGTCGGCACCGTAAACGAAGAATAGGTGCGCCAGATCAAATGTAGCTCCCCTATGGACGAGAATCTGACAGTTTCCGCAACCCTCACTCCGCTTGCAGCTCAGTTGACCTCAGGTGCCACCAGACCCCAGCTAGTCGGATACTGCGGAGTCCTTACCCCACAGCGGTTGGACGCTCCAGCCTTGGAAACAGCGGCTTTGTCCAAAGAGGCGGCGGCGCACGATTTGGGTTGGATGCGGCGAGTGGAGATCCGTGGCGAAGATCGCATCCGCTGGTTGAGCGGAATGGTCACAAACATGGTCAAGGATATCCCTGAGAATGGCGGCGCATGGAATCTGGTGCTAAATGCCCAGGGCCGCATTCAGGGAGATTTGACTGTCTGGCGTGACAGCGATGTGCTCGAACTCGAAATTGCCGCGGATCAATACGAGAAGCTGATGGTCCATCTGGATCGTTTCATCATCATGGATGATGTGGAACTCGTTCCACACGATCTCGCGGCGGAAACAGCGGTCGGTTTGACTGGCCCAAAGGCGGGTGCAGTGCTCGGACGCTTGGGTCTGCCTGTGCCTTCCGAATCTATGAGGAGCCTGCACTGTGAATGGAATGGCTTCGATCTGATTATTCGACAAACATTCGGAACGCTTGCGCGCCATTTCGAGATCTGGGCTCCCGTTGCCGGTCTCGCACTGCTCTGGCGTGCGCTCTCCACTGCCGGGGCAATTCCCACTGGCGCAGCTTCGCTCGACGCATTCCGGATTGCCGAAGGCATTCCAATTTATGGTATTGACATAGCTGAACGTGACCTGCCTCAGGAAACCTCTCAGATCCGCGCTCTCCATTTCAACAAAGGCTGCTATCTCGGCCAGGAGATTGTGGAACGTATCCGATCAAGGGGCAATGTTCATCGCCACCTTCAGCAGGTTGAACTCAGCGGCGCGCTCCCTACGCACGGCACTGAGCTCTTTCTGGATGGAGCAGCAGCTGGCCGGATCACCAGTGCCGCCGAGTTGCCACTTGACTCTGGTAGTCGCAGATTCGCCCTGGCCATGATCCGCAACGAGGCTGAGATCACGCACCAGCCCCTCAGCTACGGCGACAACGCTGGAACTGCCAAGATTCTTACTCAACCGCCCGCGCTGTGATCGAACCTCTGCCGGGCCTATATCATCGATAGTGACGGAAAGTTGGATTATGAGCGACACGCCAAAATTCGAAGTCATCGACCGCCGCAAAATGAAGAAGGAGGAGGAGCACGAATCCCCTTCCTCCCATTCCGCCGCTGCCAGCACGCCCGAGCCGGAGACGAAAACTGCAGGGCCGCGGCTGGTTGAGCCCGAAACCGTCAGGCCGCAGAAGTCTGAAGATGACCTTGCTGCTGAAATGCCGCCGCCACTCACGGCTGAAGAAAAGCGCGAGCAGGAATCGGCTTACGAGGCTTCAGCACAACGTGTCGAAGACTTGCTTCGTGCGCAGAATCCCACCATGGGTGAGCAACCCCCAATTCAGTTCGAGCACCTCGTTCAGCAACTCTATCTTTCCGCCCTCATGCAGATGGGCGCCGCAACCCCTGAAGGCCAGCGCCCTCGCGTCGACATCATTGGCGCGCGGCAGAGCATTGATCTGCTTGGCGTCCTCGACGAAAAGACGAAGGGTAACCTGACAGCTAATGAAGCACGCATGCTTGAAACCGTTTTGTTTGAACTACGCATGACCTTCCTCGAACTGAGCAAGATGATCTCCCTTCAGGGCGTTCAGGCGCCGCCACCTAAACCGGAAAAGCACTAGGGTCCCATGGAGGGTCGCCTGACATTTCTGGGCACCGGAACTTCCATGGGAGTTCCCACCCTCGGGTGCGATTGTTCTGTTTGTACTTCGCCCGATCCGCATGACCGCCGACTGCGCCCCTCCGTCCTGCTGCAATGGACCCACGATAGTCGTGACCGCGTTGTGCTCATCGACACAGGACCCGATTTTCGCGAACAGGCTCTGCGCTGCAGGCTCAAGCGCGTTGACGCGGTTTTCTACACCCACGCTCACGCTGATCACATCTTTGGTCTGGATGACCTTCGGCCACTTAGTTTTACCGTCTTTCGCGAAGGTGGCCGCATCCCCCTGTACGCATCGCCTGAAACGGAAGAAACCCTGCGACGCGTTTACGACTACACCTTCTCGCCCGATGCGACCTATCCGAACCGCCCACGCGTTCACATCGAATCTCTAGATGATAGGACCTGCGCATTTGGAGTGGAGTTCCGCCGCGTTCCAGTTCTTCACGGACAGCAGGAGATCAATGGCTTTCGCTTCGGTCGGACAGCATACCTTACCGATGTGAGCGCCATTCCGGAAGAAACCTTTGCGCTCCTTCGAGATCTCGACCATGTTGTGCTCTCTGCCCTGCGTCACAAACCCCATCCAAGTCACGCGACAGTGGAGCAGGCGGTCGGATGGGCTCAGCGCATCGGCGCAAAACGTACCTGGCTCACTCACATCGCACATGAACTCGGGCACGAAGAAACCAACGCGAAGCTCCCCGAAAACATACGTCTCGCATATGACGGACTGAGCTTTCCCATCGAACTGGGTGAGAGTTGCGCATGACTGACAAAATGATCGCAACTGTTCCCGTGTACCGCTCGCTCGCGCAGATCCCTGCTGATTTCGGCCCATGCATCGCCGCGATTGGCAACTTTGATGGTGTCCACCGAGGCCACCAGCAGATACTTAAGGCTGCCGCTTCCGAGGCCCGAGAGCGCCGAATGCGTTCTGTCGCTATCACTTTTGACCCGCACCCAGCCCAGGTACTCTACCCCGAAGTCGCACCAAAACTGCTTACCTTTCTGCCGCAACGTATCGATCTCATAGCCCGCACCGGGGTGGATGCAATCCTCGTCTTACAATTCAATGCCCAGCTTTCGCGCGTAACCGCAGAGGATTTCGTTCGCGAAATCCTCGTTTCTCGCCTCGCAGTTCGCGGAGTTCACGAAGGCGCGAACTTTCGCTTCGGCCACGGAGCTAAAGCGGGAGTCAACGAGCTTCGTGTCTTCGGCGAGGAGTTCGGATTCAGCGTGCATGTCCATCAAGCTGTCCGTGTACATGGTCTCGTGGTCTCCAGTTCGGCCGTTCGTAGCGCGATCGCTGCCGGTGAGATGCGCCGTGCCCGATTTATGCTGGGCCGCGGTTTCGGGGTGCACTCTCATCCCGCCTCGGGCCGAGGTATAGGAACAAGACTTCTAGTACCCACCGTCAATCTGGCCCCATACCACGGCTTGCTCCCCGCTTTCGGCGTCTACGTATCGCAGCTGGCCGTCGGCGATCGCTGCTTCCAGGGCGTAACTAACGTCGGTAATCGCCCCACCTTTGAGGGCATAGGCTTCGGCATCGAAACTCATATTTTGAACTTCGAACCAGTCGATCTCGCCGACGGCACGCCGCTATACCTCGAATTCCTGTTACGGCTGCGCGGCGAAGTGCAATGGCCATCTACTGAAGCGCTACGGGCCCAAATTCTCAAAGACGTTGCAAGAGCCCATCGCTACTTCCGTCTCGCCCATCGGCCAATTTCGAAGAACTCGGCGTAAGGTCACTTTCGAAAAACAAGCCGCCTGCCGGAGTCGCTCTGTAAATTCACCGTTGCTCTTAGAAATTAGATTTGCACCTTTGCAACCGCGAGGTCTAAGATCGTTCCGCTCGTTCTCCGGGCAAATCAGCAAGAGCGAATCTGCTCAAGAGCAAACAACAAATAGAGGAGGTCGTCGATGGTTCATACCAAAACTATGAGCCCCGCATCTTTGCGTTCAATCGCATTCCCGTTCGCCGCATCTGCGTTTGTATTCTTTGTCGCCCCCGGAATGATGGGAGCAACTCTGTGCGTTAACTCGGGTGGAACCGGTGGGTGCAAAACCACAATCTCTGCCGCCGTAGCCGCGGCTTCTCCCGGCGACACCATTCGAGTCGCTTCAGGCACATACAAGGAAAACGTCGTCATCACCAAGTCTCTTTCTCTGGTCTCGTGGGATCACCGTAAACCCGTAATCGATGCCACGGGATTGAGCAATGGCATATTCGTGAATGGGATGTCAGCCGCTCCTGCAGCTGGTGTTTCGAATGTCTTAATCTCCGGCTTCGAAATCGAAAACGCCAACTTCGAAGGCATCCTCGTCTCCAACGCAAGCGATGTGACCCTGCTTCGCAATCACGTTCACGACAATGATCGCGCTCTCAACATCAGTGCACATACCTGCAGTGGCATTCCCGCATTCGAAACCAATGAGGGCGACGATTGCGGAGAAGGCATTCACCTGATGGGCGTAGATCACGCCACCGTCGTCCGAAACAATGTCGGCTACAACGCGGGGGGCATTCTTACCTCGGATGAGACCGGTCCAAGCCACAACAATCTCATCAGCGAAAACAACGTCCATGACAACCAGTACGACTGCGGAATCACCTTTGCATCGCACCCACCGGCAACGTCCGTCATTCCCACTGCAACTCTCCCCTTCGGTGTTTCGAACAATACAATCTCGAACAACGTTTCCAATCACAACGGATACCAGGCTCCGGGTGCAGGCGCCGGAGTAGGCATCTTCGCTCCGTTCCCGGGCACCACGGATTCAGGGAACGTGGTGATTCACAATGTCCTCACCAACAACGGCCAGCCGGGTGTCACGATGCACAACCATGCATGGTCTGCAATGGCGCCTCCCGTAAACCTCAATGACAACGTCATCGTCGGCAACTATATCTCCGGCAACGCAGCAGACGGAGGAGATGCTGCAACACCCGGTACAACCGGGATCAACCTCTATAGTGTTGCGCCTGTATGGGGCACGATTATTGCCGAGAATGTAATTGAAGACGAAGCGATTGACATCGCCTTCAAGGCGCCCGCCGGCCAAGTGAACGCTCATCTCAACAACTTCTTCAATAAGGGAATCGGCGTCGACAATCTCGGCAGTGGCTCAGTCGATGCCACAGAGAACTGGTGGAAATGCCCCAACGGTCCCGGTGCGCATGGTTGCGCAACTGTCTCCGGCCCGAACGTGCAATTCACTCCGTGGTTGACATCGCCCTATGAGCCATTCGGAGACCGCGACGACGACCATCGCGATCACGACAACGACAACGACTAAACCCTGGCCGGCAGACAGGATTCGCGGGCGAACTCTCAATCAGAGTCCGCCCGCGGCCTCTGCCATGGGTCACATGCTTGCAATATTCCGTGGCATACAATTTCAGTATGCCTTTTCCTGAGATTCGCCTGCGTCGCCTGCGCCGTACGGAATCGCTCCGCGCTCTGGTTCGTGAAACTACCCTGGATCCAGGCGACCTGATTTACCCGCTTTTCATATGCCCCGGCGAGGGCGTGCGCAATCCGGTCAGTTCCATGCCCGGAGTTTTCAATCTCTCTGTGGACCAGGCGGTGCGCGAAGCAGAAGAGGCTGCGTCTCTCGGCATCGGCGGACTCCTCCTATTCGGACTCCCCGACGAAAAAGACGAGAAGGCCACGGGCGCGTGGGATGACAAGGGCATCGTTCAGTGTGTCCTCCGCGCTCTCAAGGAGAACTCCTTAATGAAGAAGCTCGTTCTCATGGCCGACGTGTGTCTGTGCGAGTACACCAGCCACGGCCATTGCGGCGTAGTGCTTCAGTCGGGAGATAAATACGAGATCGACAACGATCCGTCCCTTGAACTCATCGCCAAGACAGCCGCCAGCCTCGCTCGCGCCGGTGCCGACATCGTCGCGCCAAGTGACATGATGGACGGCAGGGTTGCCGCGATCCGACGCGCTCTGGATGCCGATGGTAACGCAAATACGCCTATCCTGAGTTACGCTTCGAAATTCGCATCCGCGTTTTATGGGCCGTTCCGCGAAGCCGCTGACTCCGCCCCGCAGTTCGGCGATCGCCGCAGTTACCAGATGGATGGAGCAAATCTGCGCGAAGCAATGCGCGAGATCGAACTCGACCTCATTGAGGGCGCAGACATGATCCTTATGAAACCTGCCATGCCCTATCTCGATGTGGTGCACGCTGCGCGCGAACGCTTCGGCGTTCCCATGGGTGCCTACCAGGTTTCAGGCGAATACTCGATGCTCCATGCCGCCTTTGAAAAAGGCTGGCTCGAGCGCGATCGCGCCATGCTCGAATCGCTGGTCGGCATTCGCCGTGCCGGAGCAGACTTTATCGTCACCTACTTCGCGAAGGATGCGGCAAAACTGCTGATATAGCGCCATCCAAGAACCTCAACCAATGTCCGATTCAGAGCTCACGTGCAGTTTTCATTAGGTTTACACTGCTTGGATGCCGATCGTATCTATGGTTGCTTATGACGACCCGAGCTTACCGGCAGCATTGCGGAACCAGAGTTGAAGATACTTATGCAATGGTTTGGACCTGCGGCTCTCTTCGTTTTCTGCTCGGCGTACGCCCTCGTGTTTGCCGAAGGAAAGCTGCATCTCCGAAAGTCAAAGCCGGTGATGGTGGCTGCCAGCCTCATCTGGATCTTCGCTGCTCTCAGCTTCCGAGCCGAGGGACGCGTTGAGGAGATCGATAGATACTTACGTCCGGTTCTCCTCGACTTCTCAGAACTATTTCTTTTCCTGCTCTCGGCCATGAGTTTCGTGAATACCATGGTCGAACGTAATGTTTTCGAGGTGCTCCGCTCCTACCTGACACAGATTCGGCTCTCTTCTCGCGGAATCTATTGGGCTGTGGGAGCACTGTCTTTCGTAGTGTCGCCCATTGCCGATAACCTCACCACCGCTCTGGTGATGGGAGCCGTTGCCATCTCGGCTCTAGGACATGACAAGAAATCCACCGCTGGTGCGTGTGTAAGCATTGTTGTCGCCGCCAATGCAGGTGGTGCATTCTCCCCGTTTGGCGACATCACTACACTCATGATCTGGCAGAAGGGTTTTGTGCATTTTGGCCAGTTTCTTTATCTCTTTCTTCCCGCGCTCGTGAACTGGGTAATTCCTGCATTTCTCATCTCATTGACCATTCCGAAGAATTCCGTTCAGGCTGTTCATGCGAGTGCGAAAGTGCGCAAGGGAGGGTGGGCGATTGTTCTGCTCTTTCTATTAACCATTGCCGCAACGATCGTGCTTGACCATACCCTTCATCTTCCGCCGTATCTCGGTATGATGATGGGTCTGGGTGGTCTCAATCTCTTTTCTTATTTTCTCCACCGCGCCGAGGAGCGCGAACTATCGCAGGAAATCGAAGACTCTACTTTAACGATGCAGCCCGATGGTCAGGCCAAGCAGGGCAGGCCCTTCTCAATATTCAACATTCTCGAGAAGATCGAGTGGGACACCCTGTTGTTCTTCTACGGCATCATGCTCTCCGTGGGCGGCCTGGGCGCATTTGGCTATCTGCACAATCTTTCGACCCTCCTCTATGAAGGGTTTGGTCCCACCATTGCGAACATGTCGATTGGCCTCGTTTCCGCTATTGTGGACAACATTCCTCTCACATTTGCGGTGATCACGATGCATCCGACAATGGATCTGGGCCAGTGGCTGTTGCTCACGCTCACTGCTGGAGTAGGTGGTTCGTTGCTGTCTGTGGGCTCAGCGGCTGGAGTGGCACTGATGGGTTCAGCCCGAGGCTCCTATACCTTTTCTTCCCATCTCAAGTGGACGTGGGCCATCCTGCTTGGGTTCGCAGCCTCGGTTGCCCTGCACCTGCTTCTCAATCGTCATCTGCTTACATGATGAAACTGGAGAGGTGTGGCAGCCTTTGCCGCTCCAAAAGTTACAAGTACTTTGCTCCGAAGTCGCGTGTGCTCTCCTGAAATCAGCAGATACTCAAGTCTCTGGAACGCTACTTCGAATTCCGCCAACCTGGTACCAACCGGCGCACCGAAATACTTGCGGGCGTGACGACGTTTCTCACGATGGCATACATCGTACTGGTCAATCTGGCGATACTCTCTTCCGCGGGAGTGCCAATTCACGCCGCCACCGCTGCTACCTGCCTCTCGGCGGCGTTCGGGTCGCTCTTGATGGGAGTGGTCGCCCGCTACCCGATCGCGCTCGCCCCCGGTATGGGGCTCAACGCCTACTTTACCTACACGGTTCGTCTCAAGATGCATGTGCATTGGCAGACTGCGCTTGGCGCTGTATTCATTTCGGGCGTGCTCTTCCTGGCACTCACCGCGGCCGGCATCCGGCAGATGATTCTGCGGTCAATTCCTCACGAGCTCTATGCCGCTGTTGCGAGTGGAATCGGACTTTTCATCGCTTTTATCGGTTTCCGCAATGCCGGGCTTGTGGTCGGCGATCCGGCAACTCTGGTCAGTCTTGGAAACATCAGCAATCCGACCACTGCTGTCGCCATCTTCGGCCTCATTCTTATGGTCGCTCTCGACATCAGGAAAGTTCGCGACGCCATCCTCATAGGCGTTCTTGCCACAACCGCACCTGGGTATTCGGGCTTGTTCACCGAAGCAGCCGGAGCATCAGCCTGCACGACCTTACGCAAACTGCTTGTCAACTCAACGTGCGCGGGGCGCTCTGTTCGCTTTATCTGCCTGGGCGCGAGCTAGATCGAAGATCTCCCGCGTTCGTAAAGCCTGTCTGTCGGTTTACCATTCCGGTGGGTCACATGCGCTGCCGGGGGTGAGCATGTATTGCGCGTTCACATCGCGAGTGTCTGTGCTCTGCGCTATTACATTCTGCGCCTTGGCTGCCGGCGCGCAGCGATTCTCGCAGCTCGCCACGCCCACACCTCTTCCGCCCGACTCATCCCTCGTCATTGGTTTCCTGGGCGGTTACGACCGCTGGAACGACCCGCATCGAAGCGTTCGTCAACTCGTCCTGAAACTTCGCGAGCGGCCCGGCGTATACGCCGAATCCATTTCTAACCATCATCGCGCTCTCGCGTTGAAAGTCATCCGCAAGGCACTCGACACAAATCACAACGGGCAAATTGATCTCGAGGAAACCTCGAAGGTCCATGTGATTCTCTTCGGTCAAAGCTGGGGCGGAGCCGCCGCTCTCGCCACTGCCCGTGATCTCCAGCGACTTGGCGTGCCTGTCCTGCTCACGGCACAGATCGACAGCGTTGGACTTCACGACAACATGGTTCCATCAAATGTGCGGGCCGCTGTCAATTTTTACCAGCACGACCCTTTCACAACAATTCACGGCCGCAGCGAGATCCGTGCGGCTGATCCATCCCGAACGGTGATTCTGGGCAACTTCGAGTTCTCCTATACGTTCCGCTCCGTCGATGAATCAAATGCGTCGAAAACCCGTCAGGTCTTCGGCGGCAGTCACACCAAGATGGAAGTCGACCCTGTTGTCTGGAGCCGCGTCGAGCAGTATATTTCCGATGCAATCGCAAGGAGACTGCCATGATCCGCGCAGCGCTTTTGACCCTGATTCTCTGCATCCGTCCTCTGTCTGCCCAGACGCATGAATTCGACGTGAAGCCGGGAGCTGGCTGGATCGACACCAATATCGATCTCACGGCCGGCGATACGCTGCACATCAGCGCCACCGGACAGCTACAGTACTCCAACGCACAGCAGGCGAACAGCCCAGCCGGCCTGCCCCGTGGATTCGCCGACCTGATTCGCAATCTGCCGGTGAACTCCGCCGGTCGCGGCGCACTGGTCGGGCGAATTGGCTCCATCGAAGCAGCGCGCCCCTTTCTCATCGGCGAGTTAATCAACAGCCAGGCGCCCGTCACCGGCCGTCTGTTTCTCTCGATCAACCAGACAAGCTTCGATCAGGCCACAGGTTCCTATCACGTCACCGTGGAGCGCAAAGCCGCGGCGCCTGCGTTAGCCGCTGCACGCAAAAACGTGCACGTACCTGCTTTCCCGCAATCCCTCATTGACTCGATCCCTCGTCGCGTGAGCGATCCAAATGAGGCTCCCGGCGATCGCGTGAACTTCATCCTCATCGGATCGCAGGACCGGGTGCAGGCAGCACTGAAAGCAGCGGGCTGGGTGGCAGTCGACCGCTCTGACAAAGACGCCATCGTTCGCGGTATTTTCGCCAGCTTGTCGAAAGAAGCGTACGTTACGTTGCCGATGAGCGAACTCCGGCTCTACGGGCGCGCGCAGGATTTCGGATACGCACAGGCCGATCCACTGCGCGTTGTGGCATCGCGTCATCATTTCCGAATCTGGAAAGTCCCACAACAACTGGAAGGTCAAACCGTCTGGGCGGGAGCTGGCACGCACGACATCGGCTTCGACCGCGATCAGCGCAACAATGGAGTCACGCACAAGATCGACCCGAACGTCGACGGTGAGCGCGACTACATACGCGACAGCCTCGTCCAGACCGGCATGGTCATTAAGACTGACTACATCACTCCTACTGACCCGGTCACCACGGCGCACACAGCAACAGGCACTGAGTTCAAGTCCGATGGCCGCACTCTGCTTGTCTACCTCGAGGACGATGTGGGCAATGTCTCCGCTGGTTTCAGCGATGTTTTCTGCTCTGTTCTGAAGCAGAAGAATCCCGGAGGAGGCGATTGGGGTCCGTGCTCCCGGTACATCGACTCACCGGGAAAAGAAGACGTGAAGCTTGAGACGCTTTCGAAAAAGTACCGCGTCCTTATTGTTCCCGGGATTCTCAGCTCCTGTGTTGCTGATTCGCCGGCTTTTCAGGAAGGTCAGGCGGCGCTGAAAGCGGAAGGCATCGACGTCGATCTGCTCCAGGTTCCGAACGACTCCAGCGAATCGAATGCAAAGATAATTGCTGATTACTTGCGCGAACACAGCGGCAATGATCCTCGCAAATACATTTTGGTCGGCTACAGCAAGGGCGGACCCGATATCCAGGTTGCGCTGGCACAGGAACAAGGAGTGAAGGACAAAGTGGCTGCATTCGTGACTGTTGCCGGCGCCTCTGGCGGGTCACCCGTGGCCGATCTCCTGCCAGCAATGGCGGAGAAGTACATGCACACCGTCCCGCTCAAAAGCTGCCAGGGCGATCTCTCCACCGGCTTAAAAAGCCTGCAACGCCAGGCCCGCAAGGCGTTTCTCACCGCGCATCCCACTTCGCCAGTGCCGACCTATTCGCTGATCGCGAAGTCTGACCAGTCAACCACGTCCAAGTCACTGCTTCAGACTTGGCGTGTGCTCTCGTCCTATGGATCAGCCGAGGACGGCCAGTTGCTTCGCGATGACGCCATCGTGCCCGGCGCGAAGTTTCTCGGCGCAGCTCTTGCAGACCATTTCGCAGTCGCGCTGCCGTTTGATAAATCACCTGATGCGAGCATTCGATCCGGCATGGACAAGGCCGCATATCCGCGGGCAGCCCTGCTCGAATCCCTTATCCGTTTTGTGACGACCGATCTGGACCATCAATCTGGGAATTGAACGCTGTCAATCATTTGCCTGAACGTTGGATCCAGTTCGTTCATCTTTGAACTCTGTCCAGCGAGCGCTGTATACCAAAGGCCGCCCTGCCGCGCGACGGTGTACAGATAGACCACCTGATCCGAATCCTGCTGTGCCGAGGTCTTCGTTGTGATTCGCGTTTTAAGGGCCGTCTTGTTCCCGACCTGCACCCGCTGAGGCTTCTCGGCCTTCAGGTTCGGATCGCCCTTCTGCAAGCCATCAAGAAATTCCTTCGTGCTCGCATCCAGATTTGTGCTCGCGGCGCCAGCTTGCGGTACATAGTAGTCGATCATGGCGCCGTTGATCAGTTCTACTCCGCCGTTCTGGCCCTTCGCCGCGCCACCCTGCGGGATCACGTAGAGGCTGCCTCCCGGCTCCGCCTGTCCCGCCTGCCACGTCGAGGGATAGCCGATCGAGAAGCCGTTCGCCGGATAATCTTTCATTCCCGCGGGGAGGTTCGTTCGACCACTCGCGCCCTCCTTGGCCTGGATCAGCTTTCCTGGTTGGGGCTTAGGCGGAGGAACCGCCGCAACCAGTTTCTTGATTCTGGCGAAGTCCCCCGTACTCGCCTTGTAGCTCCGCTGCGGGTAGAACTTGATGTCATCGGAGACATACCGCACGCGACTTCCCGTGGCAGGATGCGATGACATCCACAGCGCCAGTCCACGCGGCTCCGCAGCCGTGCCCTGCGTCTTCACGAGCTTCTCGAAGAAGAGCGGAAGCTGCATGGGATCGTATCCCGCTGACGACATCATGCGCGCGCCATTCAGATCGGCGTCTTTTTCATAGCCGCGCGAGAACTTCATGAGCACGGAATTCTGCCCCAGGCTCGTGCCCGCCTGCGTAATCTGGCACACCATCCCGCATTGTCCGTTCTGATCAGCGGTCAACGTGCCCGCAGCCAGCCCAACGATTTGAAATAGCGTCCCATAGGTCTGCTGCTTGCTGAGCTGGGCTGCACTGTGGCGCAATGCCACGTGCGACATCTCGTGCGCCAGCACGCCGGCTACTTCGCCTTCGCTGTCAGCAGCCTTGAGCAGCCCCGTATGCACATACATGGGGCCGCCCGGCAGGGCGAAGGCGTTGATCGAATCATCGTTCACCAGCTTGAAATAGTACGGATATGCATTGGCCTGCGGTGTCTTCGCGAGGTTCTGCCCAATATGGTTCAGCCATCTTTCGATCTCGGGATTATGGACGACCTCCATCTCCCGCTCCACCTGCGCGGCGAATTGCTTGCCAAGCTGCATCTCCTGATCCCGCGAAAGGGAAGTTTTCTGCACCTTGACTTCAGTCTGTTTAGGAGTTTTCTGGGAATACGCAGCAAAAGGAACGATGAGAGCAAACACAAGCAAACAGCGGCTCATAAGCCCTCCTGAGCTGAGGAGAAGTTTTCTTGACTCGCATCGATTCTAAACCGGCTCTGTCCTCGTGTGCACCGACCAGCGACCTGGATGCTACTTGACTGCCATCTCCCTCGCATTCCCCGTCCAGTTCGTCATGCTCGAGTCTTTCACGCACAAACGGGCGTCTCGGGTAAATACCCGGGCGGCAGGATCAAACGCCGGACCGTGCGAACACCGATAGTTAAGACGTGATCGGATCCGATCAGTTCGTCATCGAGAATCCATCCTTGATGTGTGGCTGCCTCATCCGGTACGGGGACAGGAATCAGGAGTCGTCAATCCAAATGAGGAGAAACTACAAGATGAAAACAGTATCGACGGTTGCCACGCGGATGCGCGCAGCTCTGCTGGTCACCCTTGCTCTTTTGGCCGTTTGTGCCACTCACGCGCCCGCGCAAATCACTCACCAACACTCGGCGTCCCTCCAGCAAGAGGAGTTATCCCACGAACAGAGTCAGCTCCTCTCGATCGTTCGCGAGGCGACTGAGCGGTTCAAAAACGTGACCGCAGCGCAAAATGAACAATACAGTCTTCTTTTCGGCTGCGTCACAGGGCCTGACTCGGTGCCATGGGTCTGCACTTCGTGAAGCAGGAGTATCTCACCAAGCCCCCTATGTTGGCGAATGGCGACATCGATCCAACGCGTCCGGAGATCGTCATCTACGAGCCGGTTCCCGGGGGTGGATTGCGGCTCATCGGCGCGGATTATCTCCTCTTTGCCGATGCATGGGACAAGAGTCACCCGGGCAATCCGCCGCAACTCATGGGACAGCTCTTTCATTACTTCGAGGCTCCCAATCGGTTTGGGCTTCCCCCCTTCTACACGCTGCACGTCTGGGCTTGGAAAGACAATCCGAACGGCGCCTTCGTGAATTGGCATCCCAACGTTTCGTGCAAAGCATTCAGCGGGCAGACTCCCTGATTTCGGAGCGCCTAACCGATGAAGTAAGGACCAGTACACTGAACCGGCACGTCGTCCCTGGCTTAATTTAAGCAGGGGCGACGGAGCGAAGCGGCTCCTTGCAACACTCCTGAAGTTCCCGGGCACAGACCTTCCCGTTCTGCCCGCTAGAATCAAGAACTGATGCGCGCATTCATGCTTCTCGCAATGGCCTCTATGTTCGGAGGCGTTCTCCCCGCCCAAAACTACCGCATCATTCACTCCTACCCCCACGACCAGCATGCGTTCACCCAGGGCCTGGTCTACCTCGGCGGTCATCTCTACGAGAGCACCGGAATCCAGGGCCAGTCCACCCTCCGCGAAGAAGATCTCGAGACGGGCCGTATCTTACGCATGCAGGTTGTGTCGGATAAGTACTTCGCTGAGGGCCTTACCGACTGGAAGAACACGCTGATTCAACTCACCTGGCAGTCGCATATCGCGCTCGTTTACGACCGCTCGACATTCCGCCTGCTTCGCACTTTTCAATTCGACGGTGAGGGCTGGGGCCTGACGCACGATGCAAAGTCGCTGATCCTGAGTGATGGAACAGCGACGCTGCGTTTCTTTGATCCAGAAACATTCAAGGAACTGCGCCGCATCACCGTCAAGGATCATGGCAAGCGCGTCAGCCAGCTCAACGAGCTCGAATACATTCACGGTGAAGTCTACGCCAACGTCTGGCACTCCAATCGCATCGCGCGCATTTCGCCTGCGAATGGCCGCGTTCTCGGCTGGATCGACCTCAAAGGCCTGATGCCGCGTGAACAGCTATCCAGCGATGAAGCAGTTCTCAACGGCATCGCCTATGACGCGCAGCATGACCGGCTCTTTGTCACAGGAAAGCTCTGGCCCAAGGTCTTCGAGATCGCCGTCGGGTCCGAGTTCGCAAAACCGCCTTCTCCTCCGCGAGCGAAGAACAAGGCGAAATAGCCTGCAGCATCCTGATCTGGATCACATGTTTGCCCCTGTGGCGCGGGTATACTGCTGCCCGAAGGTATCGCTCATGGACGTCCTGTCGGTCCCGACCATTCTGCATAATGCCGCAGTCCTCACCATCATTATCGCATTTGCTGGTTACCTCATCACCATCATCGGCGCGCGGATGCTCAATCAGCATCGCGATAAGCTGGAACTGGTGAACAAGCGCCTCAACGAGTTCTATGGCCCGCTGTACGTGGCCTCAGAGGCCGGCAACATCGCCTACCGATCGCTGCTGAAGAGGCAGGGAAAATCGGTGAGCGAGCCCATCCTGGACTCCGAGTTGAAAGAGTGGATTCTCTGGATGAACACGATCTTCATGCCCCTGAATGACATTCGCGAGAAGATCATTATTGAAAAGGCCTATCTTGTCGTCGAAGAGCAGATGCCGCAGTGCCTGCTCGACTTCGTCACGCACGTAGTCGGATACAAGGCGGTCATGGCCAAATGGGCCGAGGGCGACTTCACCGAGCGCCGCTCCACCATCGGCTGGCCTCCCGAATTCGACATATACGTGAAGAAGTCCTATGCCGCATTGAAGGCTGAGCAGACAGACCTGCTGCATAGTTCCGCCTGGCGGCTATGGAACCGCTTCTGCGGAAAACATCCCAATGGAGTCAGCAATAAAGCGCGGCCAATCGCTGTGAATCCTGGTGAGCAGTTTCGAGATTTAAGTCCCCGCTCTTGAATGTCGGATTCACGATGGTTACCGAGCAGACTCCGTCACTTCTTCCACGCCTTTGCCGGGGAGCAGAAATGATGTCCCCTGCGGAGGCGGCCAGTTCAGCAGTTTCAAGTGGTAATACATTCACTTTCGTTCCGTCGGCTTAGCGATGCAACGACTCTTTACCGCTTCGAGAGTTTGGCATTCTAAAGCTCCACTGCGAGTTGAAGACGAAATGGTGAGCGATACTCCTTCAACTCGCACCAAGCCCATCAGGATGGCATAGAGAATGTTTGGCAACTCGGCTTGCCAAAAAAGCAAGACCGGGATCTCTCCCGGCCTTTCGCTTCGAACTGCAAACTATGATCTAGTAACGGTAGAACTCAGGCTTGTAAGGGCCTTCTACAGGAACCCCGATGTAGTCCGCCTGGCGCTTGGAAAGCTTTGTCAGCTTTACGCCGATCTTTTCGAGATGGAGCCGGGCAACTTCTTCGTCCAGCTTCTTCGGCAGCGTGTAGACGTTCACCTTGTACGTGTCCTTGTTTTTCCAAAGATCGAGCTGCGCCAGCGTCTGGTTCGCGAAGCTGTTCGACATGACGAAGCTGGGGTGTCCCGTCGCGCATCCCAGGTTCACCAGCCGCCCCTCCGCCAGCATGAAGATCTCGTGGCCGTCGGGGAAGTGGTACTTGTCCACTTGCGGCTTGATGTTCAACTTTTCCACGCCCTTTTCTGCATTGAGCCGATCGACCTGGATCTCATTGTCGAAGTGCCCGATGTTGCAGACAATCGCTTGATCCTTCATCTGCTTCATGTGCTCGAGCGTAACGATGTCCACATTGCCCGTGCAGGTCACGTAGATGTCGCCGCGTCCCAGCGTGTCTTCGATCGTGGTGACCTCGAACCCTTCCATCGCAGCCTGCAGAGCATTGATCGGGTCGACTTCAGTCACGATCACGCGAGCGCCCATGCCGCGCAGCGAATGCGCGCAGCCCTTGCCCACGTCGCCGTATCCGCAAACCACGGCGACTTTGCCGGCCACCATTACGTCAGTTGCACGCTTGATCCCGTCGGCCAGAGACTCGCGGCAGCCGTACAGGTTGTCGAACTTCGATTTGGTCACGGAGTCGTTTACATTGATGGCCGGAACCAGCAGCTTGCCCTTCTCCATCATCTGATAGAGGCGGTGTACGCCCGTGGTCGTCTCTTCTGAAACGCCGCGCCACTCCTTTACCACCTTGTGCCAGTGTTGCTTGTCTTCGGCGTGGACGCGCTTCAGCAGGTCCTTGATCACCTGCTCTTCGTGATTGCTAGAAGGCGAATCCACCCACTTGTCGCCCTCTTCGAGCTCATAGCCTTTGTGAATAAGCAGCGTCACGTCACCGCCGTCGTCAACCACAAGCTCGGGCCCTTTCCCGCCTTTATGGCTCAGAGCCTTGTAGGTGCATTCCCAGTAGTCTTCCAACGACTCGCCCTTCCAGGCGAACACCGGAACGCCGCTTGCGGCAATCGCCGCCGCCGCGTGATCCTGCGTCGAAAAGATGTTGCAGCTCGCCCACCGAACTTCGGCTCCCAGCGAGACCAGCGTCTCGATCAGCACCGCCGTCTGAATCGTCATGTGCAGCGAGCCGGTAATCCGAACGCCCTTGAGAGGCTTCTCTGCCGCGTACTTGTTGCGGATGGCCATGAGGCCCGGCATCTCGTGCTCGGCAATCGAAATCTCCTTGCGGCCCCAATCGGCCAGGGAGAGATCGGCAACTTTGTATTCGGCAAATTCGAGGGTTGAGGAAGCCATTCAGTTCTCCTTGTATCGACGTATCGTGATATATTGATGTGTACCAGAAACCCATGGCGACGTCAATTGTGAAAATGCTTCGCGTCGTAGCCGATCCCAACCGGCTCCGCATTGTCTTGCTCCTCAAGGCTGAAGAGCTTTCGGTTGCCGAATTGCAAGAAATTCTCGTGATGGGCCAGAGCACCATCTCCACGCACCTCTCTCAACTCAAGCAGGCTGGCCTGGTAGAAGACCGCCGCATCGGCAAAAACAGCCTCTACCGCCTCACGACCGGCAATGGAAACGACGTTCTTACCGACCTGCTCGCTCGTGCCCAGAAGGAGATTCCTGAAGCTGCTCATGACCGCGCCACCGCTCGTCGCGTCGTCAAGAAGCGCCAGGACAAAATGCGCGCCTTCTTCGACAGCGTCGCCGGCCGTCACGGCAAGGACTATGTGCCGGGCAAATCCTGGAAAGCGATGGCCGAAGCTCTCCTCCGCCTCATGCCGCCGCAGGTCATCGCCGACCTCGGGGCCGGAGACGGCAGCTTCTCGCTCCTCCTGGCCCAGAACGCCGAAAAAGTCATCGCCGTCGACTCCTCTGCAAAGATGATTGAATTCGCTCGCGAACAAGCCCATCGCAATCATGTGAAAAACGTCGACTATCGGCTGGGCGACATGGAAGAGCTTCCCATCGAGGATGCCTCCGTAGACATTGTCTTCTTCTCGCAGTCGCTCCATCATGCACTTCATCCCGACCGCGCCATCTCCGAAGCCGCCCGCATCCTCAAGCCCGGCGGCCGCATCGCTATCCTCGACCTCGCCAAGCACCGCTTCGAAGAAGCGCGAGACATCTATGCCGATGAATGGTTGGGCTTCGGCGAAGCCGAACTGGAATCCATGCTCGAGCGCGCCGCCTTCACCAAGCCGCATACCTCAGTCGTCTACAAGGAAGACAAAGCTCCCCATTTCCAGACTCTGCTTGCCGTAGCGTCCAAGTCTGCTTGACCTCTCCCAGTATCATTGCATCCAACACTCCGAAGTAAAATGCGATCCTCTAAATCAGAAGCGAATCCTTCATCAGCCGCCAAGCCCGTCCGCCTCACCCGCGTTCAGCGTAACGCTATCCTCAAAGCCCTCGCCGATCCAAAACGTTTCGAACTGCTCGAGACCATCGCGCGATCGCAATGTCCTCTCGGCTGCACCGCCGCGCACGAAGCTCTCTCCATCGCACCCGCCACACTCTCCCACCACATCAAAGAGCTTCAGACCAGCGGTCTTATCGACGTTCGCAGGGAAGGGAAGTTCGCCTTCCTCTCCATCAAGCCTGGAGTCCTCGAAGCACTCTCGGCATATCTGGAATCCTTGAGCCCGGCCTCCTGCCCCACCCGCTGAAATTCGTCTTTCCAGGGTTTTTACAATCCTTCTGAATCCATTACCCGTACGTCACATCAATTCGATAGTTGTCGAAACGTCGAAATATTCGCGACGCCCGGCAACTAGAGAATCGGAGGATCAGAAAGATGAGCAAACTTCAGGGTAAAGTCGCATTGGTAACCGGCGCATCCAAAGGCATAGGAGCCGCCATCGCGAAAGAACTCGCGTCCCAGGGCGCTGCCGTCGCCGTCAACTATTCCGGAAGCAAAGAAGCTGCAGAAAAGGTCGTTGCCGAGATTAAGCAGGCTGGCGGAAAAGCCATAGCCGTTCAGGCCAATGTGGCCGACCCCGATTCCATCGGTCCGCTGATCAGCACGGTGGCCAAGACATTCGGTCCCATCGACATCCTGGTCAACAACGCCGGCATCTACGAATTCGGTCCGCTCGAAGCCATCACGCCCGATCACTTCCACAAGCAATTTAATCTGAACGTTCTCGGACTTCTGCTTGTCACGCAGGCTGCGGTTGCGCAGTTCAACCCCAAGGGCGGCAGCATCATCAACATCAGTTCTGTTGTTGCCGCCGGAGCACCTCAGGCCGCGGTCTACAGCGCGACCAAGGGCGCCGTCGACACTATCAGTGCTTCGCTCGCGCAGGAACTCGGACCGAAGAAGATCCGCGTCAACTCTCTCAACCCCGGCATGATCGAAACCGAAGGCACTCACGTTGCGGGCTTCATAGGCAGTGAGTTCCACAAGCAAATCGAGTCCCGCACCCCATTGGGACGCATCGGACAGCCGAAAGACGTCGCGACCGCGGCAGCGCTGCTCGCGTCTGACGATTCGGTCTGGATCAACGGCCAGGCAATCCATGCCGCCGGCGGCTTCCGCCTATAAGCCGATCGCATTCCGGCCTTCGCCGACGGTCCGGAATGCGTAACTTGATTATGAAGGTGCAATCATGACGCACAGCATCACTTCTACTCTTTCCATCGCGGCACTCGGAATCTTGGCCGCAAGGGCCAGCGACCTCCTGCGTATCCCATTCACTCGCCGCGAGCCCTGCGATGACATTCACGCGAAAGGGGCAGCCTGGAGCTACAAGGCTGATGCCGCACAACGCCAGAGCACGTGGCTCAGGGTCCAGCGTCATGGAACCTGTTGACTATTTGCTAGCTCGAGTGTCCCATCTTTGCAAAGTGAGGATGGGACACCTCGGACCTTACCCTCTCTCGGCCGTTAGCAACTCCCGCTTCCGTTCGACTCCCCAGCGATACCCGGTCAGCGATCCATCCGCCCCCACGACGCGATGGCACGGCACGATTAACGCCACGCGGTTCGTGGCGCACGCCCTTGCCACGGCCCGTGTAGCATTGGGCTCGCCCATCTCTCGCGCCAGCTCGCTGTAGCTCCGTGTCTCTCCGCGAGGAATCTGCCGCAGTGCTTGCCATACGCGAAGTTGAAATACCGTCCCACGCAGGTCGAGTCCAGCGCCAAGCGCACCCTGCTTCGTGAGATCTGAGCCATCGCGCACGCTCGCAAGCGCCACTTCCACCATCTCCAACAGTGAAGGATCGCGCCGAAGCTGAGCCGCTGGAAACTCCTGCCGCAAACTCGCTTCCGCCTCCTCGCAAGTCGGACCGAGCGACAACCAGCACAATCCGCGATCCGTGCTCCCCACCACCATCCACCCAAATGGCGAGCGGGCCGAGCACCACCGAATCTGCTCACCCTTGCCACCTTGCGCAAACCGCGCCGGGGTCATTCCAAGCTGTGCACCTTCGTATGCACGGCTCGAGGAACCAAATCCGGCATCGTAGATTGCATCCGTCACCCGGCCTTGCTGCTTTAGCGCATCGCGCAGCCTCCCCGCCCGTAGTGAGCGCTGATACTGCAGCGGGCTCGCGCCCATCTGCTGCTTGAAGGTGCGCTGCACGGAGAACGGGCTCATTCCGGCGATGCGCCCCAGCTCAGCCAGCGGCACAGCCCGATCGATATTGCTCTCGAGATGCTTCCGAACTGAATCCAAAGATCTGCCGAATGCAGCCGACAAAGGCTTGCACCGTTTGCACGCCCGAAAACCAGCGTTTTGCGCATCGACCGCCGTTGCAAAGAAACGGACATTAGCTCGCAGTGGTCTGCGGCTCTTGCACTCCGGCCGGCAGAAGACACCAGTAGTTGTGACGGCATAGAAGAACTTCCCGTCACGGTCCCGTTCCACGAGCTGCTTCCATGCTCGCTCTACATCGATCGGTTGAACGATTTGGCTGTTCCGTTTCACGGCTGCTAGTTGAACACTGTTTGTCATGCACCCATGGTCGGCGAACCGCGCCTTCCGTGCACTCCGATTCTTGCGCGCAATTCGAAAAGTCACTTCGCAGTTTCTGATTCGCGTTCAGCAGAAGCGGTCTCAACAATGACTTCTGCCAAACGCATGCTGCGGACCCGCGATCAAATTTACAAACTCGACTCTCTGCTCATCAGAAGCGCCTCAGCCCTCTGCAGATCCTCTTCCGTATCCACCCCGACCGTGTCCCCTGGGGCAGCCGCCACATAAATTTCGACGCCTGCCTCAAGCAGCCGCAACTGCTCCAACTTCTCTACAGATTCAAGCCAGCCCGCCGGCAACTCCGCAAATTTCTCAAGGGCCGACTTGCGATATGCATAGATCCCTAAATGCTTCCGATATCCTGAGAATCCCGAACTATCCCTGTCGAACGGAATGGCGGCCCGTGAGAAATATAGCGCTCTGCCATCAGTCGCTGTGACCACCTTTACCGCATTCGGATTGTGCACGTCCGACGCGGGGCAGCGCACCGCCAGTGTCGCCACTTCGACTTCGGGCCGCTCGAAAAGCTCAAGCAGAGGAGGAAAGAACGCAGAAGTCAGCGTCGGCTCATCTCCCTGGATGTTCACATAGATGTCGGTCTCAATCTGCCTCGCCACCTCGCGGACCCTGTCCGATCCGCTCGCGCAATGAGCTGAGGTCATCGCCACCGGTATGCCACGCTCGCGGCAGACCTCAGCTACCTCATCCGAATCGGTCGCCACTACCACCGGGTCCATCAGTCCGCTGCCCGCCGCCGCTCTCCAAACCCATTCCACCATTGGCCGACCGGCCAGCCCCCGCAGAACTTTTCGCTCCAGCCGCGTCGAGGCGAGCCGCGCCGGAATCACCCCGGCAATCCGTAACTTGCTCATGCACGCGAGTCTACAAGATTTGCCGAAGACCAACCGGATGTCGTACGCAGTGGTTTGACCTCACGCTTTTGTTACCCGTATCATCAACAATGGCGGTGCGTTAAGCCCGTCCCTTCGGCGGGGTAGCTCAGATGGTTAGAGCGTGGGATTCATAACCCCAAGGTCGAGAGTTCGAGCCTCTCCCCCGCCACCAATCGCCCAATCTGCTCTTCCCCCTTAGCATTACCTTCGCTCCCTGCCTGTTCCCTAATACCTAATCTCCGATCTCGCGGAATCACCCCTTGCGCTATCATTGCGTCTATACATTAGCGGCCTGCTTTC
>DATNFD010000185.1:0-33397 GCA_035606555.1 Occallatibacter sp. | reverse complement strand
GGGAATCAGGCCAAGTTCAGATCGTGGATTTCGAGCGATACGACGGTCATTGATGCCGAACGTCGGTGCGTCACTCCTGGCTTTGTGGATGCGCATACACATTTGGTGTTCGCGGGTAATCGCGCGGCAGAGTTTGAGCAGAGGATTGCAGGAGCCACGTATCAGGATATCGCTGCTTCAGGCGGAGGAATCCTTCGAACCGTCGCGTTGACGCGAGCAGCGACTGAATATGAGCTGCTTGTTGCGGCTCGGCGCCATCGGGGCTGGATGCAGCGAGGCGGGACAACGACACTGGAAGCGAAGTCGGGTTATGGATTGGACCGCGATACGGAACTGAAGATGCTGCGCGCGATTCGCCGATTGAATGAGGAAGGACCTGCGAGGATCGTACCAACACTGCTGGCTGCGCACACGGTTCCTCCGGAGTACAAGGAACGGCGAGAGGACTACGTGCGGTTTGTGTCGGAGGAGTTGGTCCCCGAAGTTGCAGCGCAAGGCCTGGCGCAATATTGCGATGCGTTCTGTGACGATCATGCGTTTACGGTTGAAGAGACTCGGACGGTTCTGAGCGCGGCGAAGCAGCATGGGCTGAAGCTGCGGGTGCATGCAGAGCAATTTCGGCATGGTACAGGGGCGGACCTTGCTGCAGAACTTGGCGCGGTAACGGCAGATCACCTTGAAACAGCGACGGATGAGACACTTGAGCGTTTGAGAGTCGCTGGCGTGCAGCCTGTTTTGTTGCCTGGTTCGGTGTTTGCGCTGAGCAGGAGGCAATATCCGCCGGCGCGGAAGATGGTTGAGGCTGGACTGGCGATTGTGATTGCGACGGACTTCAATCCGGGTTCGTCTCCGGTCGCATCGATGCCGTTTATGCTATCGCTGGCGTGCTTGGAGATGCGGCTCTCGCCCGCAGAAGCTCTGAGTGCCGCGACGATCAATGCTGCTTACAGTGTTGGGCTTGGCGATGATGTTGGCTCGCTGGAAGTTGGAAAGCAGGCGGACTTTCTAATCCATGAATTTACGGATTATCGTGAGCTTGCCTATTACATCGCTGCGCCGATGCGGCCGCGCGTGTTCATCGGTGGTCGTGAAGTGAAGCCTTGAACATTTGAAGTTTGTCAGGCGATGAGGGCTTCGCGACGCGCCCGGCGCCGCTCGGCTGTGAAGATGGCGATTCCCAAGCCGAGCTGGATTAGCGTTGCTCCGACGACCTTAACTACTGCAAGTGCTTTGTTGGGTTGGTCCGCGCCTGGGAACAGCGAGAGCGCGATCGTGGCAGCTGTCGCGGTGAAGCCGATTAGGCCGAGGGCGATGGCAACGGGCTTTTTCCCTGGAACGCGGCGAATGCTCGGACCTGCTGGCTCGTTCTGGAGTTTGATCATAGAGGCGAAGAGCAGCAGGTAGGGGATGAAATAGCAAACCACGGCCATGCTGACGAGGACGTCGTAGGCACCGCGAACGGTGGTTCCGGCCTGTCCGAGGATGGCGACGAGGATACTCGCCAATCCATATACAGCGATTGCAATCCACGGGGTTCGATAGCGCGGGTGGACTGAGCCGAATACGGGTGGAAGATAGTGATCGATTCCGGCGACGAAGGGAAGGCGAGACGTGGAAGACAGATTCGCAGCGGTCGAACCTACAGTGTTTACTCCGACGAGCAGGGCTGTCGGAATCAGGATCCAGCCGAGACCGAGACGATCGCTGAGGGTGTGGACTCCATTGACGAAGCCGTCAAGCCCACTGACCGCATTGGCAGGTAAGGCGACCAGGAGCGCAGCCGTCCCACCGATGTAGCCGGCGGTGACTACGATGCCACCGACGAGAATTGCCCATGGGATTGTTTTTCGGGGGTTCTGAATTTCGTCGCCCATTGCGCTTCCTGCTTCGACACCTCCGAAGGCGAAGAATACGCCTGACCAGAAGACAGCATTATTGAGAGACCAATGAGGCGTGAGGCTTGCGATGGTGAAGTGCGTGGCAGAGCCGAAACGTTTCCATGAGACTGCTGCCATCAGGATCAGGAGCGTGAGCGGGAGCAGACTGCCAATGGAGCAGATGTTGTTGAGCCACTTGCCGGAATCGACTCCCCGGATGTTGAGGACGACGATGATGATGAGCCAGAATGCCGCGAATGCCATGAAGTACGAGGGACTCGCATTCAGCGCGTCCGCGCGCGATCCGAAAGGAATGAGGATAGAAGCGGCGCCGAAATAGAGCACGCTGGCGAAAAAAGGCAGATTGCTCATCCAGTACATCCAGGCAGCGATAAAGCCGGTAAAGTCGCCGAATGCGCGGCGCGTCCAGACGTATATACCCCCTTCGTCGGGGTGACGCGATGAGAGTTCCATTACGCTGGCGGAGAGCGGGATGAAGAAGCAGGTGAGAGCGGCGAGCCAGATGACAAGGATGCTTGGTCCCGCGGCTGCTGCCGTCGATGTCCAGCGCACGTTGAGCGCGACGACGACGTAAAATAGCGCGAGATCGCGGAAGCGAATGCCACGTTTCAGTGCCGGAGTGGCGCCCATGTGGGTGGGAGCATAGCAGAGCGGGACCGGTGTAACCAATCGAAATCAAGACCTTGAATGTCGCATGCATTCTGCTTGGTGATGGTCTGGGTTTTCGCGCGTTCAATCATTGTCCACCCGCGAGCTCCCTCGCTGTCGGCTTGAGCTGAGTGGCGAGGACTGAGGCCAGCATTCAACAGCTGAAGGGGGTTGCTCCGGCTCTTGTGGAGAACGATACGCTGGAGGGCAGACTCATTGCTCCCCGAACTGTAAGGGTGGTCCCCGGCTTGCTTCGTTAGGTGTAGGGTCGGCCCGTACCCCCGTGAACAAAGGAGTACTAAAAGTCTCCCTCAGTTGAGAGTCGGTTTTTGAGAGCAGGTTTAATAGAATAGCGGCACAGTGATTATCAATCTGGCGCGACGCGCACACGATCATAATTGGGAGCTCGATCCGATTACGCGATCGCTGCTCGATACGGATTTCTACAAGCTGCTGATGCTTCAGTTTATCTGGAAGCATTTTCCGAGGACGTGTGCGACGTTCACGCTGATGAACCGTTCGCAGGATGTGCGGCTTGGCGAGATTGTGGATGTCAACGAGCTGCGGGAACAGCTTGAGCACACGCGCAGGTTGCGGATTCATAAATCGGAGCTGATCTGGCTAGCCGGCAATACGTTCTATGGGAAGAGAGGGATCTTCGAGCCGGGGTTTCTGCATTGGCTGGAGCATGATTTCCGGTTGTCGGATTTTGAGCTTTCGGTGTGTGATGGGCAGTTGTCGCTGCAGTTTGAGGGGCTGTGGACCGAAACGACAATGTGGGAGATCTATGCGCTTTCGGCAATTGATGAGCTGAAGACACGGGCAAGCCTGAAGAAACTAACGGAGCTTGAGCTCGACATTCTGTATGCGCGGGCGAAGACGCGGCTCTGGGAGAAGATGGCGCGGTTGTACGGAGTGCCGGGGCTGACGGTCAGCGACTTTGGGACGCGGCGGAGGCACAGCTTTCTGTGGCAGGACTACGTGGTGACGGCAATGCGGGATGTGCTGGGATCAACGTTTGTCGGTAGCTCGAATACTTATCTTGCCTATACGCACGATCTGGAGGCGATCGGCACGAATGCCCATGAGTTGCCCATGGCCATGGCGGCGCTGGCGGATAACGACGAGGAGCTGAAGCAATCGCAATACAAGCTGCTGGAGCTGTGGCAGCAGACGTATCAAGGGGAATTGCTGATTATGTTGCCCGATACGTTTGGGACGACGCAGTTTCTCGAGCATGCTCCGGATTGGGTGGCGAACTGGACGGGACAGCGCATCGACAGCAAGAATCCGTTCGTTGCGGGTGACGAATACATTGAATGGCTGGGGAGGCGCGGTCGCGATCCGCGCACGAAGAGGCTGATTGCGTCGGACGCTCTGGATGTGGATCTGATCGTGGCACTCCACGCGTATTTCGGGGGCAGTATTCGAAATGGAGCAAAGCCGTCAGAGTTTCGCGGCGCTGCGGATTTTGCGGATCACACGAAATGGCTGCCCGAACCGCGGATTCGCTTCAGTGCGGGCTGGGGAACATATCTGACCAATGATTTTCGCGATTGCAATCCGCAGGGCAACGACAGCTTCAATCCGGTGAGCCTGGTGTGCAAGCTGAGCGAAGTGGATGGGCGTCCGGCGGTGAAGCTTTCGGACAACTACCAAAAGGCGATGGGGCCGGCGGCGGAGATCGAACGGTACCGGAGCGTGTTTGGAACAGCGGGGGTGTCGAACGTGCCGGTGTCGGTTTGAGGGCTGATCACAATTTTCTTTTGCAGGGGGTTGACGGAATCGTGAGTTCCGGACACCCTAGGAAGAACCGGTTCAAAGGAGAACGGAAGTTGAGAAAGATTCTGGTGGTGTTGACGGCGGTGGTGTGCCTGATGATGGGCAGCTGGTATCTGCATGCGCAGGATGCAGGGCTTAGCGGGAAGTGGCATTTTGTTCTGGCTACGCCGGGCGGTGACCGGGAAGTCGATGCGGACTTCGCGGTCGACAATGACGGCCATGTAACAGGGAAGTGGGGTCCAGCAGATGTTGCAGGCTCGTATAAGGATGGCAAGCTGGATCTGAAATTCAAGTTCACCTCGGATGAGGCGGGGACGACTGACGATATGAAGCTCGATGGGAAGCTGGACGACGCGGGTGCTCTGGCAGGGGATTGGGCTTTCTCGGAGTACAACGGGACATTCCAGGCGTCGCGGCCGATAGCCACTCCGGTGGCAGTTCCAGTTGCGGCACCCAGTGAAACAGAAACCAAGCCTCAGTGAAGGATGGTTTCCGGTGAGTCAATTGCAGTGATGTAATTGCGAAGACGCAATGGCAGCCAGTGTATTTGGCTGCCATTGTTTTTAATGACAAGATTGGAACATAGTTCTTGTATCGGAACTGACGATCTACTTACAATAAATGAGTGAGCAGTCGCTTATAGGAGATCGTTCTGGCACGACCGAGAAGCGACAAGAAGCGAAAGGCGATCCTGGATGCGGCCGTTGAACTCTTTGCGGATCGAGGGATAGGGCACGCTCCAACATCGGCGATTTCATCCGCGGCCGGTGTAGCTGAAGGAACGCTGTTCACATATTTCAAAACGAAGGATGAGTTACTGAACGAGCTGTATCGCGAAATGCGGCTGGAGATCGACCGGGAGGCGGCCGACTTTCCGTTCTCCGCAGATGTTCGCACACGACTTCGCTTTATTTGGGATCGGTTCCTGGATTTTGCGAAGAAGCATCCAGAGCGGCTCAAAGTTCTGCAGCAGTTGCGAGCTTCAGGAAGACTGCTGAAGGACGCGGAGGCGCCGAACATGGTGATCACTCAACTGCTGAAAATCAGCAGGGCAGGTGCGGAGTTGGGCGGCCTGCAGGAGCCATCACCGGAATATCTGGTGCTGATGTTCAGAGCGCAGGTTGAGGCTACGGCTGAGTTCATTGCAGCGCATCGAGAGTTGGAAACAGAGAGTCGTGAATTGGGATTCAGACTGGTCTGGAGGGCTTTGACGGGTCAAATCGTTGTCGATCCTGTTTGAGTGAGTGATCATTCATCAAATCCGCAAGATTCAGGAGCTTTGAAAGTCGTGCAAGAAAACAATGGGTCGCAGCGCGAATCTGCGGCCACCTTTTCCCCGGAAACTGGAAAACTGGCAGTCGTAACATGTTCAACCAGCGGAATTGGGTTTGAGATTGCGCTGGCGCTTGCTCGTGCCGGTACGGACGTGATCGTGACGGGCCGTCAGGCGACGGAAGGGCATGAGGCCCTAGCCCGGATTCGACCGCTCGCTCCAGATGCACTTGTGCGGTTCGAGAAGCTTGAGCTCGCGAGCCTTGGATCGGTCACTGATTTTGCGAATCGCCTGATGCAGGCTGGACGGCCCATTGACCTGCTCATCAATAATGCGAACACCCTGGTGCTGCAGAATCGCCAGCAGACCGGCGATGGTTTTGAATTGCACTTCGCGACGAACTTTCTGGGGCATTTTGCACTAACGGCACGTCTGCTGCCGCTGTTGAGGGCCGGCAAGCAGGCCAAGGTCGTGCAGTTGACGAGCACCGGGCGTCATCATGGAGAGATACACCTGAACGATCTGCACCTGGAAAGTGAATACTCTCCGCTGAAGGCATACAGCCAATCGAAGCTTGCAATGATGATCTTCGCTGTGGAACTGCAGCGGCAGAGCGATGAGCACGGGTGGGGAATCGGGGGAAATTCAGCTCAGCCGATCGGATCGCATGCAGCGATGCTCGCGAATGCGACAGAGGTGACTCCGTCATTGAGCTGGTATCGCCGGGCTCTCGGGCTTGTGCCACACCAGGCCGTCGGTCGCGACGCGGGGAGCACATTCGAAAGTCTGGTCACCAAGAAGGCTCCGGAACCGCCCGCAAAGAGTCTTGCCGAGTTGATCGGTCCGGCGGTCCCGGAGGCGGTGGACATGCGTGTTCTGGATCCTGGGATGGGGCGGAAGCTGTGGGATGTGGCCACTCAACTAACTGGAGTGAAGTGGCCGAAGGCGCGCGAGACGGCTGGAGAGGCAATGTCTAGTTAGGCCAGATCGAACTGGTGCACCTGATGATCGGACCGGGACCAGAACGATCGGGAACGCCTTCTATTGAGGTCCGGAAATCGGGGCCGAATCTTGCGGTGAGGCGGGCGGCGGGGCGGGCTTCTTCTTCGCACGCAGCCAGGCGATCAGGTCTGTAACTTCCTCGTCGGAGACTGAGTCGCGAAAGGGCGGCATTTTCTGACCGCCATTCAGGATCTGATTAGTGATCTTTTCGTTGGTCCAGGCCTTATCTTTCCAGAGATCCGTGAGCGACGGGCCCTTCTTGGCGCCTTCTCCCAGGGGACCGTGACAGTAGGTGCAGCCCTTGTCACTGAAAAGGGCGGCTCCGGATTTTGCGGCTTCATCTCCTTTTGCAGACGCGGCGAAAACGGGGAGTGCGGAGAATAGGGACATCGCCAGGGAAAGAATCCAGAGGAAGAGGACACGCGAAATCACAGGATTATTTTCTCACGGGGCAATAGAGGGGCTGGAGTTGGGTCCGCTTTGAGGCGTAAATCTGGCAAGAGTCAAACTAGTCGCATGTGACCCGATATTCTTTCGTGTCACACCATACCAAGGTGCGCGTCTCATATCTGGCGGATCGCCGTCGAGGGGTGGTACAGGAGAAGGCAAGCCCGAAACAATAAAGCAGAATTGGCCCCACGGACGATGGCTTGTCCGTGGGGCTCAGGTTTAGAAGTAATACTTCAGCGCCACTTCCATGAAGCGGTTCTGGTTTGGCGCCTTGTACTGAACCGTGCCGTTGGTTGTTGCGTTGTCATTTTTGCCCCCGAGGCTGCAGCTGCCGTCGCCTTCGCAGGTCATGTGGAGGTTGACATCCTGACCAACGCCAAACTGAGGCAGGGGATGGTTAAGGAAGTTGAAGGCCGAAACGCGGAACTGCACGTTCTGATGTTCGGTGACCCTGAAGCTCTTGAAAAGAGCCAGATCAGAAACGAAGAACGCAGGTCCCTTGATGTTCGGCCAGACTGCCGGTCCATTCTTGCCTTTGACGTTCGGTGTTGAGAAGCATTTGTCGTTGAAATGCTTACCATCCGTAGCATGGCTGGGATCACAGGAGAGGTAAGGAGACAGGATAGGAGCATTGGTGCCCAGCAGGGTTGCATTGCTGGAGTTTGCCCATTGAACGTTCAACGTACCGTTCGTGTTGGGCTGCAGCGGGGAGCCAGCCTGAGCCTGAGTGTCGCCGGAGAATTGCCAACCGTTCGTGATTTGACGAACAAATGAATTGTCACCGTGGAACCCAGGGAGGTTGACGTTGTAAGCAGCGTTGAAAAGATGAGTGCGGTCATAGGCCAAAGGTCCATAGTTCGCACGCATGTTGAATGGGTCGATAGTAGGACCGTCGCCGCCGCCGTTTTCGGTGTTGCCATCACGGACACCAAGAACCTTGCTCCACGTGTAGTTCACCAGGAAGGTAACGGGGCCGGTCTGCTTCTGAAGAGCTGCAACCATTCCGTTGTAGTTGGAGTAGCTGCCACGCTGGATCAGATTAAGGACACCGTAATTAGCATAGGGGCGGTAGCCGGCATAGCTGGAGCTCTCCGGGGTCTTGCAGGTACCGGCGTTACAACTCTGCTCATAGGCGTTGATGCCTGTGAGCTTGTTGACGCCAAACAGACCGCCCATCGGGATCTTGTTCACATTCGAGAATGAAGCTTCGGTACTCGTGCTGTTATTGGTGAGTGGAACGTTCTGCGTGCGGTTTCCGATGTACTGGAGTTCGAACATCACCTTCGCGGGAATCTGCTGGTCGAGGGTAACGTTCCAGTTCGTTGTGTAAGGAGTTTTATCCTCACCTTTTTTGATCACCGACGCGTTGGGGCAGGTTGAGTTGAGAGCGCACCACGCGCCAGCCGTTGGAGCGAACGTAGCCAGTTGAGCATAGCCGCCGGGACCGCTGTTCCCATTCTGCTTCCACCAGAACGCAGAAGCCGTGGAGGGAGTTGTGATGTTCTGGATGTTGTAGGCCGGAGCCAGAGCGCCGTCGACGTCGCCCTCAGAGGTCTGCCAACGATAAACACCAAAGCCGCCGCGGACAACTGACCTGCCGTTTCCGTGGAGGTCATAAGCTGCACCGCCGCGAAAATCTGGTGTGAGAAGCTTCGATGGGAGACCGGACTGAGGAATGCTGTTGTCCTTCTGCTTCCAGGTCATGCCGCTCCAGACGGGAGCGTTGGCGCTGTTGTCGTAAAGTTTTGGATCAAAGACCGCGAATCCCGGTCCCTTCACCGGATACCACTGACCTTCATGGTTGAAGCGCATGCCGTAGGTGATGGTCAGCTTCTTCGATGCCTGCCACCGATCCTGTCCATAGAAGGACCATTCGTGGAAGGCCACGTCATGAGTTGGCGCGCCAGCAAACTGCGCCATGTTTGTGACGTTTCCGATAAGCATGTCAGCATATGGGTTGTTGGTTGTGTAGTATCCCCACGAGTCGAATTCGAGGGCGCCCTGGGTCCAGTTGCCATAGCTTGTGGTCTGAATCTGGTCGTTGACATCCCAGAAAAAGCCGGTCTTGAGACTATGCCGTCCGATGACCTTGGTGATGTTGTCCTGGAACGACATGATTTTCTTGATGTTTCCGAAGGAGCCACCAAAATCCTTCATCATGGCGGGAGCATACAGGCCAGCAAAGCTGCCGTTGTTTCCACCCGTACCCGCGCCCCAGCTAATCAGGTTGGGGAGCTGATCGAAGGAGTTTGTCTTTTTGCCATCGAATGGAGAGTAAGTGGTGTACCCCGCGGCAGCAGCGTCCATCGCACTGGGATTGGCAAACTTTGGCGGGAACGTGAAATAGGTTTTTCCAAAGCTGAATTCGTTGGTGGTCGTCGGGTTGAAAGTATGAACATAGTTGGCCGTCCACAGATGCGCGATCGTGGTTGCATTCAGCTGCGAAGCCATGGGCGCTGTCCACGAAGGCCACCACCAAACGCCGAAGTTGTTGAGGTCAGCTTCGTTCTGCTTGGTGAATACGACATTGATGCGGTCGTCTTCAGTGGGATTCCAGTCACCGCGCAAGCGGAGCTCCCAACGGTTGACTGGGCTGTTGTCAAGGAACTGGTAGTTGTAACCATTATGAGTGGCAGGATCGATGTTGGGCTTATGGGTTTTATTCAAGTACTTGAGCAGAGCGAGGCCATTGGGATCCCAGTAACTGGAAGGAATTTGTCCATTCGCAAACATGTTCTGGCTCGCACTACCAGATGGGCAGAATCCCGTCCAGTCGGGCGAACCTGCACAAGGAACCTGAGCGGTATTCCACCATTTTGAACCGTCGGTTTGCTGACCAGGAAGAGTTGCCGCGCTGAAATCACCGTTGATCATGTTCTCAGTGGGAATGACTAACTGGTGAAGAGTGGCCGATGGATTCTGGAACATTTTCTCGAAGCCGGAAAAGAAGAATAATTTATCGTGCTTCTGGTTGTAGCCGAACAATGATGGGAACGGTCCACCAAGTGTGAAACCAGGGTAGGTTTGGTGAGCGATGGTGCGACGGGCATCCTTAACCTGAGATTTCATGTATGGGTCGTTGGCGTTCAACTGCCAGTTGCGCAGATAGGCATACACGTCTCCGTGATAGCCCTGGCCGCCACCTTTGCTGACAACCTGGATGATGTTCGGGCCACGTGGTGTATCAGCGCCGAAGGCCGCATTTAGATAAGTAAACTCGGCTGTCTGATCGGAGTTGATACTGGCGAGCTGTGTGCCCATGTTTCCAATATCGATCAAGCCGGCGCCATCCAACGTCATCTGCATGCTGCCGTATGGCTGCGTGCCGCTGGCAGAGAAAGATCCGATGGGACCGCTATTGGTCTGGGTGACCTGGCTGCTGTATTCCGATTGACTCAGACCGGAGTTCATAGCCATGCCCGGCATGAACTTCACCAGTTCAGCAGAATTTCGCCCCTGAACGGATACGGAATCTACCATCTCCGAGTTCAGGGTCGTGCTGCTAGCGCCGTTGTCGAGCGGAATGGCCGCGGCTTCCGAAGCCGTAACCGTGACAACTTCCGCAGCAGTGCCGGCTACAGGCAGGGTAATATTCGGAATCACGTGGCTTTCGCCCTGGTGCTCAATGATTCCTCTTTGCGACCAGGTAGAAAAGCCGCGGGCACTGATTACGAGGTTGTAGGTACCTGGCGCAACTGCCGCGAAATTAAAGAAGCCAGTTCCGTTGGAGATGGAGTTGAACTTCACGCCGGTGGCAACATCTTCCAGGCCGACGATGGCGCCTGGAATTACGGCTCCAGTTGGATCTGTTACGGTTCCACTGATGGTTCCGCTGGCTGCCTGACTTATCAGCATCTGCGGTGCAAAGAATGACAGCGCTAATATCAGGGTTGCAACGATTGCATAGACGGCGTTGTTATGGGTCGAAAGCCGCCGCGGCCAACGACGCAGTAGTTCGGACATATGGCTTCTCCTAGAAGTTGTTTGCTGGATAGATGAGCGTGCCTCGATTTGGGCGGATGGATATCGTATTGGAGCTTTAATGGACACGCGGAACCTGGGATACAGCCGCATGTGAAGCGAATCACACGCTAGCCATCAAATAAGATCGCAGAGTCGAACATGACCGGACAGTGAGTGCCGTCACATCTGCCGGCCCTCCTCGAGGCATTGAAATTGGATTGCCCAGTGCGCTTCCTCCACTCGTGATCCAAAATAAGCTGGCTTTCCGCTTTGGTCCTTGGTCGCGGCCGAAAGGACCTGAGGTCGAGATGAAGATGAGGCTAAAGGATTCCGGAAGACGAGGGCTGATCGTCGATTTCCGATGGGACCAGGCTGAATTTTTTGAGCTTATAGCGAAGGGCGTCACGGCTGATATCGAGCAGCTTGGCGGCGTTGCTCTGATTGCCATTCGCCTGGGTCATGGCGAGCTCGACCATGGAGTGCTCGACTTCCTCGAGCGAAGTTCCACCCTCAGGGATGTAGAGGCGTGGCAGGGAGCGACCGTTGGAGAGCCTGCGCCCGGATTCGGGGGGAGATGTCTGTTCGAAGAGCGTGCGGCCGTTGGATTCGCCGACAGAGAAGGGTAAATAGATGGAACGCAGATACGATTCTTCTTCGAGGATCATGCCGCGTTCAATGGTGTTTTTGAGTTCACGAACGTTACCCGGCCAGTTGTGGCTGAGAATGAGGCTGCGCGTCTCGCCGGTGATGCCGCGGATGGATTTTTTAAAGCGCCGATTGTAGCGCTCGATGAAGAAATCGACGAGGGGGAGGATGTCTTCTTTTCGATCGCGCAAGGGCGGAATGAAGATGGCAATGACGGCAAGGCGATAAAAGAGGTCCTGCCGGAACTGGCTCTCGCGGACCGCTTTTTCGAGGTCGCGATTGGAAGCGGCGATGACACGGACGTCAACCTGAATGTCACGGAGTCCGCCAACGCGGCGGATGACTTGATCTTCGAGGACGCGGAGGAGTTTGGCCTGAAGGACAGGCGAGAGCTCACCGATTTCGTCGAGGAACAGGGTGCCGCCGTCTGCGGCTTCGAAGAGGCCCCGCTTCATCTGCTTGGCATCAGTGAAGGCGCCTTTTTCGTGGCCGAAGAGTTCGGCTTCCATGAGGGTTTCGGGGATGGCGGAGCAATTGATGGCGACGAAAGGCTTGTCGCGCCGTGTGCTTTCATAGTGGAGCGCTTTGGCAATGAGGTCCTTGCCGGTACCGCTTTCGCCCTGGATGAGAATCGTTGAGGCTTCGCAGGAGGCGACCTTGCGAACGAAGTTCATCAGCTCAGTCATTTTGGGAGAGTCGCTGACAATACTTTCGAAGCCGACTCCGGTGCGAGTGCGGATAGGTGGCGATTGGGAATTGCCGCCCCGTGCGCCGATTTCCTGAAGTGTGTTCTGAATGACTTCGTGGAGGAGTTCGAAGTCGATTGGCTTTCCGACAAAGTCGACCGCACCAAGCTTGAGGGCAGCTTTGACGTCATCGAGCTGCGGATCGGCAGTAATCATGATGACGGCACGGGCATCACCACTCTTTTTTAGCTGATCGAGAACTTCGATTCCGCTAAGGTCGGGAAGGCGAACGTCGAGCAGGACCAGGTCGGGATTCTCGCTATGAGCGAGGCGGAGCGCGGGTTCGCCTGCTTCAGCCTCGGCGACCTGGAAGCCCCATTCTTCACATTTCTGGCGCAGCGACCAGCGCACGAGGCGTTCGTCGTCGACAATGAGAATCTTTTCTGCTGGCATCGGTTCTCTCATAGACCACTGAATGCGACCGTTTTGGGCAGTTGCCGTTCTTTATGCAGTGCGTCTGGTGGGGATCTCTTGTCATGGGATCCTGGGTAGTGATCCCCGATACAACGCTGGAGTTATTAGAGGCGGTAAGGCGCATGAAGAATGTGATGAGGATCACGGGAGGCGGGGCAGCAACGGGCAAGGGGACCCGGGGACGAGGGAACCGGAGGCCGGGTATTCGCGACTATCCCGCCCAAGTGAAAAGATGTCGGCGGGTAGCGATACCCATCGTTTTGTCCCTAGGCAACCTGGGCGGGTTCGGCGATTTGAGCGAAAGGGAGCCGCACTTCGAAGGTGCTGCCTTTGCCGGGTTCGCTGGTGACGGTGATCTGTCCGTTGTGTTCGTCGATGATGCGGCGGACGAGTGACAGGCCGAGTCCGGTACCCGTGGCCCTTGTGGTGTAGAAGGGACGGAAGATCTGCGTGATCTGCTGCGAGGACATTCCGCGGCCGGTGTCGGTGACGGTGACGGTGGCGCAGTTGTCCTGCGAACCGACCCTGACGGTGACGAATCCGTTTCCATCGATGGACTGGACGGCATTGAGAAGCAGGTTCAAAACGACCTGATGAATCTGATCGCTGTCGTGCTCGACTTCGGGGAGGTTCGGGTCCGTCACTACTTCGATACGGATGGGCTTTGAAAAGACCTGCTGACGCGCGAGCATGACGGCATGCTCGACGGTGATGTTCAGATTGCTTTTCATCAGGCGCGGCGCGTGGGGCCGGGCCGTTTCGAGGAGGTCGGTAAGGATGCGGTTAATCTGATCGATCTCGAGGCGAACGTCCTTTACCATTGCGCGAGCGGGGCTGGAGGCGGGGAGGTCGCGACCGATGATCTCGATTACGCCGGCAATTCCGGCGAGAGGATTGCGAATCTCATGGGCGAGCCCTGTTGCCATTTCGCCAAGGGTGGCCAAATGCTCGGCGCGCGACATCTGTGTGCGATGCATGGTTTCAATCTCCAAGCGGCTTTCTCGTAATTGCTGCACCATATGGTTGAAATTTCGACCAAGGTCCCCGATCTCGTCGTTGCTGTTACCGAAGCTTACGGAGGTATCGAGATTTCCCTTGCTGACGACTGCCATTTTCTCCTGTAGTTCCACCATGGGGCGCTGAATCAGGTACGCCAGAACGCTGAGGGATACGCCGCAAACAATTGCGGAGCCAGCACCGGCGAGAAGAAGCAGCGCATCACGATCGGTATCGCGCAAGGTGATGGTGGCGACTGTGAACAGGACAAGGCCCGCCAGGAGCACTATCACCACGGGCAGAATTGCCTTGATCTGCCAATTGACGCGTACCTTGTGCACTCTGGAAATCCCCTTAACTGACCGGCCGATCCCACCCGGAGATAAGCACGTTGTTTTCCAGACCCGCGATGGCAGAACAAGGAAGGTCTGAAAGGGGTTAGTTGGCTTGGGGAAGCCAGCTCTGGGGTAATTGGCGCACGTCCGGTTGAGATTTCACGCAATAAAAGGATGCGGCATTGATTCTCACGCCCGAATGTGGGGTATTTCACAGGAGCGGTGAGGGAGATAGCCCATGATGTGATCTAAATCACGGATTGAGATTGCGGACGGATATCTAATCGAGTTGCGAAAACCGCACAAGATAACCGGCTTAGACCGGGTGATGAGATCTCGGTCGGGTTCGCAGAAACGGCGAGTCGTTTGCAACAGGTCAGTTCAGAGTCCGTATGAAACTGCTTCCTCCAGGCCTTCGGTTATATCGCTTCACGAGCAGGATCAGGGTTGCCGCCGGGATCTTTGCGTTGGCTTTTGTATTGTCCGGGACTTCCGTTTATGCGGCTGTGCACCCTGTGCCACTGGATAAGAATGTCGACGCAAAAAAGTGTCTTGAGTGCCACGCGGATAAGACGAAGCACAAGTTCGTGCACTCCGCCATGCAGGGCGGATGCCTGACCTGCCATGAAGTGCGAGTGAGCAAAGACGTGACTCGAGTAAAGCTGACGACGGCGACGACTTCGTCGCTGTGTCTCTCCTGCCACGAAGACAAAACTGCGAAGAACATCAAGGGAACAGTGCATCCACCGGCAGTGCGGGATTGCCTGACCTGTCATGATCCGCATTCGAGCGAAAACAAGAATCAGTTGCTTAAGCCCGCTTCAGGAGATGGCAAGGACAATCTGTGCCTGAGCTGTCACCAGACGGGCACTCACGTTGCGGAGAAGGGAAGCCGTCACGCTGCGCTGGATGCCGGCTGCGACACGTGCCACACAACGCATAAGACTGGGCCCGAGCCGACAACCGAAAACCGCTTTCACCTGACGAAGGCAGCGCCGGCGCTCTGCGTGGATTGTCACGATGTGAAGGATGCCGAACTGGCGAAAAAGCACAACAACCAGCCATTTGAGAAGGCGAACTGTCTCCAATGTCACGATCCGCACCAGTCAGATCAGCCCAAGCTGATGGTGAAGTTTCAGCATTCACCTTTCCAGGGAAATGGATGCGATATCTGCCATCAACCTGCCAAGGATGGCAAGGTGGTGCTGACCCAGACGGATTCGAAGTTGCTCTGCGTGACCTGCCACGACGATAAGGCCAAGGAAATCGAGTCGGCGAAGGTGCCGCATCCTGGTGCGGCGGGCGATTGCACGGACTGCCATAATCCGCATGCGAGCCGGCTGCCGGGCCTGCCGAAAACGGATTCAGTAAGCATCTGTCTCGGATGCCACAGTGATATTGATGAACTGCGGAAGAAGCCTGCACATCATCAGCCGGCGTTTGCGCAAGGGTGTTCGACATGCCACACGCCTCATGGAGGCGAGAACGATCACCTGTTGCGCGCGAAAGGGAATGCGCTCTGCCTTGAGTGCCACGGGCCGGAGTCGCAGGCGCAAAAAGATCAGACGAATCATCTGTTGACGATATTCAACGGCAAGGTTCGGTTGCCGGAGGATTATTACCAGAAGAACAAGGTGGCAATTCTACCGCTGAGGTTTGGGCTGGGTCACCCTGTGGAGTATCACCCGGTTTCAGATGTAATGGATCCGACGGACCAGAGCAAGGTGAAGACACCGCTGAGCTGTCTCTCTTGTCATCAGCCACACGCTTCGGGGCAGCCGGGTCTGCTGATCAAAGACCAGGTGAACAACATGGCGTTCTGCGACACCTGCCACAAGAACAGGCTCAACATGAAGGAAACAGTCCTGCCCGGGAAATAGGCATTCAGGGATGGAAATCTGCAATGTATAGCTTCCTCTATAATTCGATTCGGTTTCGCAGAGAGCTAGGTTTTCTGGTTCTTCTGAGCGCATGCGCGCTGGTTCCGGCTGGGGCGCATGCGGCGAAGAAAAAGAAAAAGGTCGAAACGCCGCCTGCGGCGGAGATGGGACCACGGAAATACACCTTCGATCCTACGAAGCTGGTGTGGCCGAGTCCGCCAAATATCGGGCGTGTCAAGTGGGTGAGCTACTTCGCCGGCGCGAAGATCGATTATTCACAGGCGACAAAGGCAAAGCCCAAGTCGAGCTGGATGGACCGGTTGGCAGGCGGGCAGAGTGAAGAGGAAAAAGTCAGCCCGAAGAATTTCCCATATCAGATGATCGGTCCATACGGGATCGCAATTGACTCAAAAGGATTGGTCTATGTAGCCGATCAGCGCGTGGGCGCCGTGTTCATTTTTAACACCGAGACGCAAGATACACAGATGATCCGCAATGGATTTGAGGCGCACTTCGGTTGGATAAACGGGCTGGCGGTTGACGATGATGACAGGCTGTTTGTTTCAGACGGCAAGATGCACCGTGTACTGATTTTTAATGCGAAGCACGATGTAGAAAATCAGATCGCCGAAGGATTGCAGGATCCAGTTGGGCTGGCTATCGATACAACGAACCGATTTTTGTACGTCGTAGACACACAGCAGGATCAGGTGATTGTGTATGACGCGGACACGCTGAAATTGCTGCGAAGGATCGGAACTGGCGGGAAGAATCATTTTCTGACAACGCCAGGGGATTTCGGTGCGCCGCAGGGGGTGGCGGTCGACGGCGAAGGAAACATCTACGTGACCGACACGATGAACAACCGGGTCGAGATCTTTGATGCAGATGGGAACTTTATCAGCGAGTTTGGCAAGAACGGAGATGGACCAGGATATTTCACTCGACCTAAGGGGATCGCGGTAGACAGCGATGGTCATATCTGGGTGGCTGACCAGGTACAGGACCGGCTTCAGGTGTTCGACCCCGAGGGACAACTATTGACCTATATCGGCAGCGGACACGGTGAGTTGCCGGGCCAGTTCCAGACTCTGGTGGGTGTGGCAATCGACAAGCATAACCGGGTGTACACGACAGAGCAGGAACCTGGAAGACTCCAGGTATTCCGCTATGTGACGGATGCTGAAGCTGCGACTGAAAAGGCGAAGCATGACGAAGAACTCCGGAAGGCAGCCGAGCGGAGGCAGAAGGCAGCTGCGGGGGCGCCGGACAGCAAGGCGGTAGACGCGAGCGCGGCAAAGCCCGCAGAGGTCAAACCGAAGTGATACTTAGGTAATTTCACGAACTTCTGCATTTTCATTGGGCTTGATCCGGATCAAGCCCAATCTTTTGGCGCGCATTCTCGCACCCGCGTAACGAGGTTCTTCGGTGCGCTGGTAACCCGATGCGGACTCGAACTAGCCACCCCTCTGACACCCTAGAAGGATTCACCGTGAACGGCGAAATCAATATTGTCTGCATATAGAGCAGGACCCGGGCAGCTAACGACGGTCCTGCAACTGCACGATGCGGAGCTTTCCAATTTAAATTCTCAGTTGCGTTGGAGATGGGCCCAATGAGTAAAAGCGAGCAGAACTGGAACAAGCCGGCAGGTGATGGCGGCCGGATCGAAAATTCGCGGAATGAGCCGTTGTTTAAACGGATACTCAGGAAGATCTTTCCGGATCAGCGCAAGCACGAACGCATTGAGGTTCCACCGGTGGTTGGGTATTTAGGTACGATGCATGGATCGAGACCTTTCGAAGTTGGCGATGTGAGCTTGGGAGGCTTCTCTCTGAAGACTGATGAACGATGGGAACCGGGGACGGAGATGCCCGTCACACTCCAGCGCTCGAATGGTTCCTCCGATCATCAAGAAGAGCGTTTCACGGTGCAGGCGACCGTGGTTCGCTGGGCGGATGGAGGTGTTGGCTTTTCGGTCCTTCTGAGCGAGGAGCAGTCGGTCGCGGCTCATGGCAACCCATTGCAGGTTCGCTGGGCGAGCCAGGACGAGATGCGGATGTTCCTTGCACGGTTGAAGAATCTGGATGAAGCCATACCTGCAGAAGGCGATCGGACCGCGAGCGACCGAGGGGATTCGCTGAGAGCGGCGTTCGGTCATGCACGTCCCATGTATACCCAAAGCGCGGGCGATTAGGGTTGCGCGCGGGTTCAATCTGAGCAAGCGTGGTAAGAACGGCTATCCGTTAACGCTGCATCTTGGGAGCGGAAACGTGCTGCTTTTTCCCGTTTCCGCTAACGGGGCCTCTCCGATCCCCCTGCGGGCGAGGAAATCATGCATTAGACCCCCCGGATCAGGCGGTAAGAATCCAGCACAGCCATCGACACCGAAGCTGGAAATGTGGCCGCTTCCCTGAGTCTCGCAATTGAGCGCGCGCTTCGGAGCAATCGGACGGGAGTTGATGAATCCCGGACTGTCGTAATCTCGCGTTGCAATCCCCACGTCGTCGAGATTGATTGCTGCATCTAAAATGACACTATGACTCCTGTGATTCCTACTCGCCGACACGCGAAAGCGCCGCCGCCGGGCGAAACGGGCCAAGAGGCGCTGTATTTGCGTTCGCTGAGTGAACGCCAAGTGCCGGTGGCGGTGAAACTGCGTGGCGGCGAAACCGTACGCGGCTGGATTGAATACTTCGATGACGGAATGCTGCGCCTGACTCGCGAGGGCAAACCAAACCTGTTTATCTACAAACAGCAAATTGAGACGATCACCGAAACTGGGAAGAGACGATCCCCACGCAACGGAACAGCGCCCTCATTGAATCCTTGGGCAGGCAAGGCGAGCGAGTGACCGGGAGAACTGCCCCGAGCGATCGGGAAATGAAATGGGTTCCGAAGGCTGCGGAGATCGCGCGCGAAGCAGGTGGGCGGCTGCGCGAGTTCTTCTCGCAGGGGGTCGCTACTGAGTACAAAGGCGATGTAGACCTGGTGACGGTAGCGGATCGGACAGTGGAGAAGCTGATCAGGACCAGGATGGGCGAAGTATTCCCGGATTACGGAATGTATGGCGAGGAAGGCACGCGAGAGCGGATGGAGCGGGAGTTTCGCTGGTATGTGGATCCGCTGGATGGGACGACCAACTTCGCGCATGGATTCCCGCAGTTCTGCGTATCTTTGGGGCTGGAGCAACGGAGCGCGGGACTGAAGGAAGATGAAGACGGCCTATTGGTCGCCGCAGTGATTTACGATCCGATGCGCGATGAACTGTTTGCCGCCGAGCGGGGCAAGGGTGCGAACGTCAACGGAAATAGAATCGAGGTCTCGAAGACAGCGGTGCTGGCCGAGGCGCTGGTCGCGACCGGGTTTCCGAGCAGGAAGCGGCACCAGAATCCGAATATTCACTTCTATCACGAGATTACATTGAGATCGCATGGCGTGAGGCGTGCGGGATCAGCAGCACTGGATCTCGCCTATGTGGCTGCGGGGCGGCTGGATGGGTTCTGGGAGTTCAACCTGAACCCCTGGGATACCGCAGCCGGAATTCTGCTGGTGAAAGAGGCTGGAGGCAGAGCTTCCGACTTCGCGGGTGGCACGTTCCGTCTCAACAGCGAGGAGACGCTTGTCTCGAACGGGGCGATCCACCAAGAACTTGTGGGAATGTTCCAGGATCTGTTTGCCGGGCGTGGGCTAGCGCCATTGCCGAGCCCACAGGAGTTCGCGGCAATGAGGGCGGAGCGAGAGATCAAGGCGAAGGGGCTAGAATAGTGACTAGTGAGTAATCGGCTCGATGCTGGATACTCTTCATTGTGGCCTCAGATTTTTGGACCCTGCTGGCGCTGTTCCCGCATCGCAAAACCAAGTGCTTGGGGATCGAGGTCAGGCAAAAGGGCCGTGTGCTAGTATCAGCGTCGAGACTTCAACTCTTCGGAGAACCCCAGAAATGGCCTATGTAATCGCAGAACCTTGTATCGGCACGAAGGACACCGCCTGTGTAGACGCCTGTCCCGTCGATTGCATTCACCCCAAGAAGGACGAGGCCGATCACGGCACCGCCGATCAGCTGTTCATCGACCCAGTCGAGTGCATTGACTGCGGCGCGTGCGTTCCGGCGTGCCCCGTTTCGGCGATCTTCGCGCAGGATGATGTACCGGAGAAGTGGGCACACTTTACACAGAAGAATGCTGATCACTTCGGACGGTAGTCCGGCCAGCCTGAAAAGGTTTGGGCAAGGTCTAGAACGCGTCTGCTACGGCGGGCGCGTTTGTGCGTTTGGGGTAGATCCTGTTTTCCCGGCTCTCAGAGGCGAGACCTGGGGCACTCGGCACCTGGCCTTTGGTAAGACTCAGGTGTTCTCTAGTCTTAGAAGCGGTATCTGGGTACCCAATCTCTGGCAAGAGGGACGATTGTGGCGGTGCTGACGTCAGAAGCCGTGATTTTGCGTACCTGGCCCGTGCATGAGGCCGACCTGGTGGTGAGCTTTTTTACGCGCGACTTTGGGAAGATGAAGGGGGTGGCAAAGTCTGCGCTGAAGAGCCGGAAGCGGTTCGGCGGAGCACTTGAGCCGATGACGATCGCACGGGCATGGTTCGTTGAAAAACCGAAACAGGAACTGGTGCGGCTGGATCAACTCGAGATTGTGCGCTCGCCGCTTTCTCTGCCGGTGGATTCCGTTCGACTGATGGTGTTGAGTCTCTATGCGGAAGTTTTGGAGCAGGCCCTCCCCGAACATGATCCTCAGGAGACGGTGTTCCGGCTTATTTCTTCCGTGCTGGAGCATACGACGGTAGAACAGCCATGGATGCCTCTTACCTATTTTGAGCTCTGGATGACGCGGTTAATGGGGCTACTGCCGGACCTCGCGCATTGCATTGCATGCGGTGAAGCGCTGGTTGCGGGTGAGACGAGTTTCAATGCTTACGCAGATGGGCTCTTTTGCCGCGTGCATCGGCCGGGAAATGCGAGCGACCTGTGCGGAGACTCGTGGCAGATGGCGCTGAGGATGCTGCGCGCACCGGTGGGGTCGTTTGCCAGAGAGGCGTGGCCAAGACGACGGGCACAGGATCTGCGGCGGTTCGCCTTGCAACCCATTGAGCGGCACCTGGAGCGAAAACTGAAGTCAGCGGAGATGTTGGCGCGACTGACGGGATAGCTGTTCGCGTCACGGTCGATTTCCGCGATTCGGCAGATATACGTTTCGCGCATGTGATTGCTGCCGGCTGCCCCAACTCTTTCTGGTGGCCTCGAATCGGTAGTGAATGCCGCGCTCATAAATTCCGGTTTCAGAGTCGAAGATTTTCTACTCCGTTCAGGGGGCGTCAGTATTGACACTGCTCCTTGATTTCAACGGCAATGATGCGGATCGCGGCTGTGCCAATGTTTTCGAGAGTGTGCGGCGGGAGAGGCGGTATCCACAGGGCGGCTCCAGACGGAAGCAGCGGGGCGTTCCGGCTGTCGAAGGTCACGGTGCCGTTTTGGTCCCGACGGATAAAGTCGCTTCCGGTGAGTACATAAAGAGCTGCGGGCCAGCAATGGGAGTGTAGTGGAGTCATCTGGCCGGGCCCGATCATAGTGTCGAGGACACGAACACTATCGTTCTCGAATAGGAGTTTGTGGTTTTCGGGCGCGGCGGTTAGGGCATCAAGTTCGGCTGGCGAGATTTCGTTCGACACCGGTACTCCCCAGCATGTGAAGCCGATTAGTTGTCGTAAGTATAGAAGCCACGACCGGATTTGCGACCGAGCCAGCCGGCGTTCACCATGCGGACCAGGAGCGGGCACGGGTAGTATTTGGGGTTGCCGAATCCCTCATGTAATACACGAAGTATGTCTACGCAAACATCAATGCCAATGAAGTCTGCGAGGGTGAGAGGGCCCATGGGGTGGGCCATTCCAAGTCTGAAAACCTGGTCGACAGCTTCGGGGGTTGCGACATCTTCCATCACGGAGTAGGCGGCTTCGTTGATCAGAGGCATCAGGACTCGGTTGGAAACAAACCCGGGAGCGTCGTTGACTTCGACGGGAGTCTTGCCGAGTTTGAGAGCGAGGTCGCGGACCGTAACGGTTGTTTCGTCGGTGGTGGCCATGCCCCGGACCACTTCGATGAGGGCCATCACCGGAACGGGATTGAAGAAGTGCATTCCGATCACCTGGCCAGGACGATGAGTAAGAGCCGCGAGCTTTGTGATCGAGATAGAAGACGTGTTGGTGGCGAGGATGGAGGTGTCAAGAAGCAAGCGGTCGAGAGCACGGAAGACCTCCGCCTTGAGCTCAAACCGCTCGGGAGCGGCTTCGATCACGAGCTGAGCGCCAGCGAGAGCGTCCATGTTGACGGCCGGAGCAATGCGGTTGAGCGTGAGGTCTATTTCGCTTTCGAGGAGTCTTCCTTTGGCGGATTCGCGGACCAAATTCGTACGGATGGAGGCGAGAGCCCGATCAAGGATGCGCTGTTCGACGTCATAGAGTCCTACGGAAAAACCAGATCTTGCGAAGACATGGGCAATCCCGGATCCCATGGTTCCGGCTCCAATCACAGCGACTGAACGGATATCTTTCACTGGTTCACCTCCGGCCAACCGGAGTGTAGCAGGCGCACACCGCGCCTCGGCGTCAGACCTAAAGAGCGCAGACAACCCCACCCCCGGTATATGCATCGTAATCGGTACTTTGCTAGGCAAACAACGGTGGACTGGGGTGCGCCGCCGGACTCATCTCCCAATTTGCTGGATGCATCGGCACGTTACTTGGAACGGAACTCTGCACGAGGTCTGGAGCAGTTACAGGAAATGGCAACGACTCCAACCGGAACTGCCCAGACAAAACGCATCAAAGCCATGCCTCGGAGTCTCCGGTTCAAACAGCCCAGCGCTGAAAAGTTACTGGCCTATGCGCCGGCCGCGATCGCGTTCCTGAGCGGTCCCGAACTGCGGTGCTCCTACGTGAACGAGATGGCTGTGCGGGTGACGGGGCGGAGTTCTGCCGATCAACTGCTGGGGCGCACTCTCAGAGAGGCGCTGCCGGAGCTTGGGGGCACCGGTATTTTCGAGACTGTGGACGAGGTTTTTCAGGCGCAGCGGGCCTTCTGCGGTCGTGAGCTTAAGGTGCTATTCCCCCAATCCCAAACGGGGAAGGTCGAAGAGAGGTATTTCGACTTTGTATGCCAGCCAATGCTGAACGCATCGAACGGTGCATTGCAGGGGATCTTCATTCACGCCGTCGATCTAACCGACTACGTATCAAATCGCAGGGCGCTTGAAACCAGCCAGGAGAGACTGCGGCTTGCACATGAAGCTGCGCAGATGGGTGCCTGGGAGTGGGATGGGAGCGCGAACACGCGGACGCTGTCGCCGGAACTGCACGCAATGTTCGGTACAGACCCGGATTCGGGCGAGAAGGCGATCGAAGAAACCTGGGCATCCAGGGTACATCCGGCAGATCAGCAACGTGTGTACCAGACGATGTCGGCGGCGATGCGGTCGGGTTTGCTGGAAGTCGAGTACCGCTACAATCACCCCGACCGAGGTCAGAGAGTCTTCTTTTCAAAGGGCCGAAAGGTGAGCGGCGGCGCGCAGTTGGCTGGCGTAGTTCTGGACATCACGGATCAGAAGACCGCGGAAAAGCTCGTCGCAGAGCAGCGGGAAAGGTTCGAATTTGCGACCGGTGCCGGTGAAATCGGCTACTGGTTCTGCGATCTTCCATTCGACAAACTAGTGTGGGATGAGCGGGTCAAGGACCACTTCTGGTTGCCGGCCGATGCTGAGGTAGACATAGATCTGTTCTATCGGTGCATTCACCCCGATGACCGTGAACCGACGCGGAGAGCTATTGAGGAGTCGATTGCCAACCACACGCGATATGACGTGGAGTACCGCACGGTCTCGCTGGACGGGAAGCAGAAATGGATTCGCGCGAACGGACGCACGGCGTACGATGCAACCGGCAGGCCGCTTCGGTTCGATGGAGTCACGCAAGATGTGACCGCTTTGAAACAGACCCGCGAGGCGCTCATCCGCAGCGAGAAACTTGCACTGGTGGGTAGATTGGCGACGTCAATCTCACACGAAATCAATAACCCGCTGGAAGCAGTGATCAATCTTCTATATCTGATTCATCAGAATACGAATGATGAGATGGTGAAGACTTTCAGCGAGTCGGCGCAGCAGGAACTGGCGCGTGTGTCGCACATTGTGACCCACACGCTGCGTTTCAACCGGCAGCCTTACGGGGCAGCACGGGAGAAAATGTCGAACCTGCTCGATTCCTCTGCTGCAATCTACACGCCGCGGATGAGGAACATGGGAGTGCAGATCATCCGCGACTACCGCGACAATGAATCCGTGCTCTGTTACGGAACGGAGATTAGGCAGGTGTTTGCGAACCTGATCGGGAACTCCTTCGATGCGTTGAAGCCGGGCGGCCGATTGCTGCTGAGGACTCGCGATCGTATGAATCCGCGGACGGGTGAGATGGGAGTTCTGGTCTCCATCGCAGACAGTGGATCGGGCATGGACGGAGCGACCAAACAGCGGCTATTCGAACCATTCTTTACCACCAAGGGCGAGAAAGGGACCGGGCTTGGTCTCTGGGTGAGTAGAGAGATTCTGCACAAGCATCACGCTAAACTCGTGGTGCGGAGCAGGAAAGCCGAGGAGAAAAGCGGCACTGCGTTTTCCATCTGGCTGCCTTCGGATGCAACCGCAGGGCGTTCCGAGTGAAAGTCGGATACGACGGCAGCATCCAGCACACAAACAAAGCGGCGCAACGAAACGGTTACACCTGGACGAAGTCCGGATAACCGCAGTTGCGCCGAAGTGACCTCAACCGAGGCTTTTAATTCCCCTGCGGATTTGCCGGAACGAGTTGCACCTGCTCTGTCACTGTGAGCATGAGATATGAGCCTTCATCGAGCGTGGTCTGCGGATGGCTCTGGAGGAGATGAGCGGTCACCACTCCTGCTCCGATGATGCCGCCGGCGAGCATGCCGGCAGGGCCACCGAGGACGGCTCCGGCGATCATTCCACCACCGCCGACTCCGGCGTACTCGATACCGTCACGTCTTAACCGGGATCCTGGGGTGATAATACCTTCCGAATTGACGCGCGCATCGGTTCCGGGAGTTGAAGAAACCATCGCATGCAGCTTGAACCTGGCGCCATTCTCCAAGGTGACGGTCTGCGGCTCGAGGAGGACGGAACCATGACCGCCAAAATGGCCGGTTGAGAGGTCGGCGACGCGGCCGTCGATCTCGGCGCCCGCGGGGATGATGACTTGTCCGTTCTGAATCACGTCAGTGGCAACGCGGCTGCGGAAGGGCTGACCCTTCTCAGAGAGGTTGCTGGATAACTCGTCAAGGAGCTTGACGCGGATCAGAGTACCTTCGCCTAGAGTTCCGGGAGGCAGAGGTGCCGGGTGAACGATGTCGCTGTCTGGATCGTAGCTGCTTGCGCGCGTGTTCAATGGAGGGACCGAAGGCGCCACGTTGACGATATCCTGATCGGGGTCTCCAGGCTGTGCGCTCATAGTGGCAGGAGCTGACTGCATTGGAGCAGGCTGTGCAACAGGCGTCTGCTGCTGCATCGGGTGAGCGGGCGATGGCTTGGGAATGGGAGGCTGCTGCTCGGTGGTGATGATGGTATCGTCCGGCGGAGGATTCGAAGTTCCCTGATATTGGCTGGAGTCCTGAGCCACAAGGGCAGTGGTTGCCAGCGCGAAAAACGCACATGCAAGTATTGGCCGGTTCATCCAGATTCTCCTCGGTTTCAGGCGGTGCTACCCAATGTACTTAGACCCGATCTGCGGGAAAATGTTCTGCTGCGGCATTGAAAATCGGGTTAGCGCGTATTGCACCCAGTCCTCATGCTAGCTTGGGCTGTTTGCGTCGGCAAACAAGTGCCTGTGCGACGTGCCTCGCGTAGCACGAATCAAGAGAGACAACCTGGATGCAAACATCCGTGAATGAAAGCGCGTGCGGGTGTGACCGCTGCCACACAGGGCGGTTCGGCTAAGTTTGTTAGAATCCGAACGGAACTACTTCCTAATTTTTCACACACAATTGTGCGGACGGAGAAGGTTTGAAGCACGCGCATCAGCTTCTGGGAACAATTCAGAGCGCCGCCGGTGAGGCAGTTGCCGTGGATCGACGTCCGAAACTGAACGACCGGCTGCAGCACCGTATAGCGAGGACAGAAATGACTGAGATTGTTGCAATTCGGGCCCGCGAAGTTTTGGATTCGCGCGGAAATCCCACCGTGGAAGCAGATGTGATCCTAGAGAGCGGTCAGCTTGGCCGAGCCATTGTGCCCTCGGGCGCTTCTACCGGCGAGCATGAGGCCGTGGAACTACGCGATGGCGATAAGAGCCACTATCTGGGCAAAGGCGTGCTGCAAGCGGTCGCGAACGTAGAGACGGTGATCGCGCCGGAACTGGAAGGTATGGATGCCGCCAATCAGCGCCTGATCGACCAGACGATGATTGCTTTGGACGGGACCGCCAACAAGGGCAAGCTGGGTGCGAATGCGATTCTGGCGGTGTCACTGGCCGCGGCTCGTGCTGTTGCGCAAACGCTGGAGGTTCCGCTGTACCGTTACCTGGGCGGCGTGAATGCATGCGTTCTGCCCACGCCGATGTTAAATGTTCTGAACGGAGGCGCACATGCCGACTCGAACGTGGATTTTCAGGAATTCATGATCATGCCCGTGGGCGCTGAGCGCTTCAGCGATGCGCTGCGCTGGTCGGCAGAGACATTCCACACATTGAAGAGCGTTCTGAAGAAGAATGGCTACAACACAGCCGTGGGAGATGAGGGTGGATTTGCGCCTTCGCTGAAGTCCAATGACGAGGCCGTCGAGCTGATCCTCGAGGCGATTTCGCAGGCGGGGTACAAGCCGGGTGAGCAGATCGCCATCGCGCTTGACCCCGCCTCCAGTGAGTTCTACGACAAAGAGAAGAGCAAATACGTGTTCAAAAAGGGCGACAAGCGCGAACTGACCAGTGAGCAGATGGTTGACTTCTGGGCTGATTGGGCGCGGCAGTATCCGATCGTTTCGATTGAAGACGGCCTTGCCGAAGACGACTGGGATGGATGGAAGCAGATTACAGATAAGCTCGGCAGCCAGATCCAGCTTGTGGGTGACGATCTGTTTGTCACGAACGTAAAGCGTTTGCAGCAGGGCATCGATGAGGGTGTTGCCAATTCGATCCTGATCAAGGTGAACCAGATCGGCACCCTAACAGAGACCCTGGAGGCGATTGAACTGGGACGCAGGTATGGATATACGTCTGTGATGTCGCATCGCTCAGGGGAGAGCGAGGATACGTTTATCGCGGATCTTGCGGTGGCCACGGGGGTGGGTCAGATCAAGACTGGTTCGGCGAGCCGGACGGATCGCATTGCAAAGTACAACCAGTTGCTGCGGATCGAAGAAGAACTGGGTGCGGGCGCAGTGTACCTCGGACTGGAATCGCTGAACTACGAAGACTAGTTTCGTCTGTTGATTATCAATGCTGTACATATGCGGAAGGGGCGTTGCTCCTTCCGCATATGTGTTTGAGACTCGGCTGGCTGATGAAACTTTCGTGGTACATCTCAGTTGACATTCCATGCGGAAACAGCTGATACGGGCCTACACTGAAAGCAAATGCGTTTGTTAACAGCATTTCTTCTTCTGCTGACCTTTGTGACTGCCGCAGCGCAGACAGCACCGGTCACGGTGCCGCACGATCAAAAGGATATTAAACAACTCGGGGCCGAACTCTACGCTGATTCAGGCGCGACTGGACTCGTGCTGGTTGTGGTGCGTGGGGACCACGCCTACTTTCACGGGTATGGGGAGGCGGTTCCAGGATCGAATGCGGCCCCGACGGTGAACTCGGTTGTGAGGCTTTGTTCCATAACGAAGATATTCACGACGGATCTTTTGGCGAAGCTCGTCTCCGACGGGACGGTTCGCCTCGACGATCCCCTGAAGAAGTATGCACCCGAGGCGGCAGTCGTACCCGAGCGGAATGCACCCATCACGCTCGAGGATCTTGCGACCCATACTGCCGGTCTGGAGCGGGAAATCGGGATGGCTCCGCGGCACACGCCGCATTTTACCTATCCCAACTACGACACGCGATGGCACTGGCTTGCGAGCGCGCAGCTAAAGTTCACGCCGGGAACGCAGGCGTATTACTCGAATGTTGGTTTTGATCTGCTGAGCGATGCGCTGGCAACGGCGGTGCAGACGCCGTATGCAGCGCTGCTTGAAAAGAGCACGCTGGCACCGCTGGGCATGTGGCAGACCACGTTCTTTCCAAATCCGAAGCAGTGCGAACGGCTGATGACGGGTGAGCATGAAGAGGGTCCATGCACAATCACGGAGAACACCGAGGGCAGCAGCGGACTCTATTCAACGCCTGGCGACATGGCGAGGTTTCTGAGCTACCTGATTGGCACTGGCGGCAATGCGCAACCGGAGAATGCGCGTCGCGTCTACCTTTTGCCGTCGAGCCTGAAGGGCCAGTATGGACTTGATCACGCGGGCCGGCCGAGCGGAATTGGGCTGGGGTGGATGCATCTGGGAAAAGGGGATGACATCAATCACCTCATCGAGAAGACGGGCGGCGGAGCAGGTTTCACGACCTATATCGCTCTTCATCCCGCAAGCCACACGGCTCTCTTCGTGGCAATGACAGAGGGGAAGCCGCGTGCACGGACGCCCGGATTCAATCTGTTCAAAGCATCAAATAATGCCCTGCTCGCTCTTGCGGGGTTGCCGCCGTTTCCCGACAGGCCAAGGCAAAGAGTGAGGTCGAGGCATATTACGCGAGCAACGACATTGAGAGCTCACGGCAGGGTGCCGGGACACCATAGGCGCAGATCGCGGATGGCGCAGCAGGGAGTCGGCGAGAACTGAGCACGAGTGACCAGATCGCATTCGAACCTGCTGTGCGGAATCCTCTCATGTGACGTTTACCACTCGATGAGACAACTCAAGCATTTATCCTTGTAGTACATCGATCTACTACGAGGTGTTCTCTTCGTGGCTTCAACGAAACGTCCTCTTGTTCTGACCGTCCTGGATGGATGGGGTTATCGGGCCGAAACGGCCAACAATGCGATCGCGCTTGCGCGGAAGCCAAACTACGAGAAACTGCTGCGAGAGTTTCCAAATACGCTGATCCAGGCGTCGGATCACTTTGTGGGTTTGCCTGATGGACAGATGGGCAACAGCGAAGTGGGTCATTTGAATATCGGGGCCGGTCGCGTTGTTCAAATGGACATCACACGTATCGACGCGCTGATCGCTTCGGGGCAGTTGCAGAAAGAGCCGCAGATTGTGCAGGCCATGCAGAAGGCGCGGGACGGCCGTAAGCAACTGCATTTATTCGGACTGCTTTCAGACGGTGGCGTGCACTCGCACCAGGAGCATCTCTATGCGCTGCTGCGGACGGCACGCGAGTACGGGTTGCAGAACGTGTTTGTACATGCGTTCATGGATGGGCGCGACACGGCTCCTGATTCCGGTGCGGGGTACGTTGCGAAGCTTGAGCAGAAGATGCGTGAGTATGGGATCGGCAAAATCGCATCGGTAAACGGGCGCTATTACGCAATGGACCGCGACCGCCGCTGGGAACGCGAGCGCAAGGCCTTCGACGCGATGGTAAACGGCAAGGCTGAGGGGGGCACCTATGCAGATCCTGTGGCGCGTTTGAAGGAAAGCTATAACAACGGCGTAACCGATGAGTTTGTCATCCCGTTTGTAATTGTTGATGGAGCAGGGGAGCCTGTTGGGCAGATTCGGGATGAAGATGTGTGCATCAATTTCAATTTCCGCGCTGATCGGGCACGGCAGATCACGCGGGTTCTGGCGCGTGAAAGCGGCTTGAACAAAGAAGGCGGCCGGAATCTCGAAGGATGGGAGTCTCTGGACGAGATGATCCCGCGCAGTGAGATTCCTAAGAATCTGCACTATCTGTGCATGACGCAATACGACAAGCTGTACGAACTGCCGATGATCATTCTGCCGGAATCCATGGACAATATTCTGGCGAATATTCTGTCGCAAAACAGTCTGCGCAATCTGCGGGTCGCCGAGACGGAGAAGTTTGCACATGTTACGTACTTCTTCAATGGCGGAATCGAAAAGCCGTTCCCCGGCGAGGATCGTACGATGATTCCTTCGTTGAAGGTGGCAACGTATGATCTTGCGCCGGAGATGAAGGCAGAAGCAATTGGCGACACGATTGTGAAGGCCGTGAGCGACACAGCATTCGATCTGGTGGTTGCGAACTTCGCGAATGCGGACATGGTTGGGCACTCGGGAAAACTGGAGCCGACGATCAAGGCCATTGAGGCAGTCGACGCACAACTCGGTCGTATTTTCAAGACAGTGAAAGAGCGGAACGGAAGCTGGCTCATCACAGCCGATCACGGGAATGCCGAGATGATGGTTGATCCGGTGACTGGCGGTCCGCACACGGCACATACGACTAATCCAGTGCCGTTCTTCTATATCGCCGAAGATGCAGCTCACTATCGCTTGCGTCCTGATGGATCGCTGCGGGACATTTCGCCGACACTGCTGGCATTGCTGGACCTTGGCCTGCCAAAAGAGATGACGGGGGGCGACATCCGAGTGCCGATCAAACATTAGACTCCGGCAGAAATGACTCAGGGCGAGGCCTGACGGCTTCGCCCTTTCTTTTTTGCATTCTTTGAAGGGGCACCTCTAACGACGGCGGCCGCGGGAGTTTTTCGCCGCCAGAGTTGGTAGTCTTAGGTTGGTCCCCATCCACGGTGTCTGCCTGAGTACAAGTGCCAATTTCGAAGTTCCGGAGAGTGGAATCGAACCGCACGATGGAATGAAGCCGCGGCATACGGAAGCGGCGGCGATCGGATTCGCCATTTGCGGATTCACGTTCTGGGTGTTGGCTGACACCACGATCAAGATCGTGGGTCGTTCGCACCTGCCGGCGTACGAGATTATTGGATTCCTGGGTGTCTTTGTCTGCGGGTTCCTAACGCTTTATGCGAAGGTCCGGGGTGAGCTGAATGTGCTATGGCCGACCCGGCCACGGCGGCAGCTGGTTCGATCATGCCTCGATCTGACGAACAATCTATGCGTGGTCGTTGCGCTTCGACATATCAGTTTGACGCTCTTTTACATCCTGGTTTTTCTGTCCCCGATTTGCATCACGTTTCTGGCCGCGATCTTTCTGCGCGAAAAGATTGGAGTCCGGAAGGCTGTGGCGATCATGCTTGGCTTTGCCGGGGTGGTGATTGCGGTGAATCCTTTTGGGATAACCAGCCCGGGCGACTGGATCGGGTTTGCCGCCTGCATGGTGTGCGTGAGCTGCTTTTCCGTGAACATGGTGTGGTCGCGCGTGTTGACGCGGACGGAATCGCCGGAGAGCCTGGTGTTCTTTTCGGGGGTCGTGATGATCCTCGCGGGCTCAGCCGCAATGCTGTGGCATGCTGCGCCCCTTAACTGGATGGTGCTTGGCGGCTTGGCGGCGATGGGGGCATTCTGTTCCGCCGGCGCAATTTGCTTCTTTGTTGCGGTAAAGCACACGTCAGCATCGACTGTCTCGCAGTACCACTACACGCAGCTGGTTACGGGAGCTTTGGTCACATTTCTGTTATGGCGTGAACTGCCGACGGTGTGGATGGTGGCGGGAGGAGCGCTGATTGTTGCAGCGGGATTGTACATTGCGATGCTGACCAGACGGGCAAGTTAGATTGCGGTTGCTGAATTTGCAGATTGAGAGCTGGAGAGGTGAGGAGTGAAACGGCTGCTGACTTGAGCCGTGCACTTCGGGTGTCATGGCCTCGTCGCTTTGTGCTGTCAGGATTGACTGGCAAGAGCTCTCGGGCTCACTCTTTCTAGAGCAACTAGAACATTGGCGTTTGGGGTTTCCCGTTCGGGGCATTGCTGTCGGAACGGGAGCTGAGGACCTTCTCATTGTTAAATAGATCTCGCATTTTCTGGTTCCTTCTGACGGGACTCTTCGTCTTTTGCTCACTCTACTATTTGTCCCGGATCTATCTGCCTTTTGTCCGGAATAGCGGGACTCCGGGTCAAGCAAGGCTTGGAGGTGACTTTTATCCGCGTTGGTCGCCGATCAGAGGACTATTGCTGGAAGGAATTGACCCGTATAGTCAAACCGCTGACGTACGAAATCAAGTGTGGACTTACGGCGCGCCCCTTGAAACCGAAGGCCAGGCGGATCCCATCCAATTCTGTTACCCCGGAACCTTGATACCTCTTTTTGCGCCATTCGCGTTGATGACCTTTGGCCGGGCAAGTGCGTGGATGCTAATTGTGCTCAGCTGCGGGACGATCTTGGCTATTGCGATGTGGCTGAGAATTTTTCATTTGCCAACCTTCCCGTTCGTTCTAGGCTGCGTGTTCGCTATAACCAGTTGGCCATTTGCCGAAGGGCTGATATTAGAACAGCCCACATTGGTCGTCATGTTTCTCTTAACAGCCGGACTATATCTTGCATGCAATGGCAGATTCTTTCTGGCTGGGTGCCTCCTTGCTCTTTCGACTATCAAACCGCAGATTGCCGGTCCGTGTATCGCGTGGCTATTGATGTGGAGCTATTTCCGTCACCATAGTCGAAGACTGATAGCAGGCTTCGTAACTACTCTCGTGGTACTCCTCGCAGCCTCCGAGTGGCTGTTTCCTCGCTGGATACCTGAATGGATTGCTTTTGTAAACCATTATGTGGAGCACTCGGGATCTCGTTTGAGCCTTCAATTCATCTTCGGAAGCACGACTGGACTTGCCTTAACCGGCTTGATCGCAGCTTTCTCGGTCTTTCGGCTCCTGAAGCTGCGTTCGGTTGGACCAGAATCGGCGAGCTTCTCGCACTGTGTTGCACTTGTTTTCGCACTCACGTTGTTGATGGTTCCCAGATCGTCCTGGCGCAGTTATGACGAGGTCATGATATTTCCGGCCGGGGTGTTTCTGTTCATGCGCCTAAGGGATTTCAAAAACGAGCAACCTGTTATTGGGCTCGCGCACTTGTCCTCTCTCCTAGCGATGCTCTGGCCTGCGATTGCCACATGTGCGTTGACCGGTGTACATCTGCTGGGAGCAAGACTCAGTACAGAGTCGATTGTTCGAGCTCCAACGTACGCGTTCTTCGTGGTGGCCCCACTCACGATGATCGCCTTGCTGCTGGTGGATGGTCAGGCGAAAACATCCTCTCGGGTGAGAGCAAGTGAAGTTGTCGCAGCTGAATGAGGGCTGCGCCGCGTTCATCATCCGATCCAGAAATAGGAAGCGGGCTTTTCAGAATCGGAGCAACGGCTGCCGCAGTTGATCCTGGAAAGAGTGTGAAACTTGGGAATGCGACTATCGAGAGCGCAAGGACTT
>DATNFD010000184.1:0-29034 GCA_035606555.1 Occallatibacter sp. | reverse complement strand
CTATGGCGACGGCCTGCAGGTTCGAGACGTACTGCATGTGCACGATCTGGTTGATGCGATGGTGAAGGTCCGCGAGCAGAGCGAGACGACAGCCGGGCAGGTCTTCAATGTTGGTGGCGGCCCGCAGCACGCTTTCTCTGTTATGGAGATGCTGCAGGCGATCGAAGAGGTGACGGGGAAGTCCATACGTCTGGACCACCGAGATGTAAGGCCGGGGGATCAGCCTCTATACATCTCGGATACTTCGAAGCTGGAGCGGCTCACAGGTTGGCGACCACGGAGGGACATTTCAACCGTGCTCGGCGACATACGCGAGTTCTGGCGTCAGGGACAGGCGAGGGAAGAGTCGCCGCAACTGGTGGGCGCACGAAATACCGCGCTGGGAGAAGTGGCATGAAGTATGCACTAATCAATCCGCGCTGGAGCTTTGAAGGGTCCACTTACTTTGGCTGCCCGGAGCCTCATTTCCCTCTCGAACTGCTGTATGCACAACAGGCGCTGCGCAAGGCGGGGCACGAAGTTGTACTGATCGATGCGTTCATGGAGTCGCTGAATTCAGATCAGGTTCGGCAACGTCTTTCGGGATTCGATGAGGATTTCCTGGTTGTGCCGACTGCACCTTCCTACTTGTTCTGGAGGTGCCCGCAGCCAGAACTTCGTGTACCGCGGCAGTGGTTTTCGGCGCTGGAGCGGAGATCGACGAAGGTGGCGATTGGGCCGCATGGATCGGCAACTCCGAAGGCGACGCTGGCGAAGACTGGCGCAGATGTTGTGCTGCGCGGCGAGCCCGATCAGACGCTACCAATGCTGGCTCATGCGCCCTGGGAGACGATTGACGGCTGCTGCTGGCGGGATGCGAGTGGAACGATCCACATGGGTCAGGGACTCGGCGTCGTCGATATGCATGCCATGGGTGCGCTGGACTATTCGGAGTATCCGGTGGAACGGCACAGTCATAAGCACCACATCTTTCCCGGAAACGGAGCGGATCATTTGCGACGCGGGGCAGAGATGGAGTTTGCACGAGGTTGCCCGTATTCGTGCACGTTCTGCAACAAGACGCTATTCCGGAACAAGTTCCGCGAGAGGGAACTCAGCGCGGTGATCGAAGAGATGGATCAGCTGATTGCGCGCGGGGTGGACTACATCTACTTCATCGACGAGATTTTCGGGGTTGGCAAGAACGTGCGCATGCTGCTCGAGGAGATTGCGAAGCGGCCGGTGTCGATTGGCTTCCAGTCGCGCATTGATTTGTGGAATGAGGAGACGCTGGATCTGCTCGGGCGAGCGCATTGCGTGTCGTTTGAGTGCGGCGTGGAATCGGTGACTGAAGAGGGCCGCGACGAACTGAACAAAAACTGCAAGCTGACCACAGATCGAATTGGCGACCTGCTGATTTACGCGCGCACGCGGATTCCGTGGGTGCAGGCGAATCTGATCAAAACTGACAAGGATGATGCAGAACTCGTGCGGCAATGGCAGACGAAGCTGAAGTCGCATGGTGTATGGGTGAGCGAGCCGGTGCCGATGTTTCCGTTTCCGGGAAGTCCACTTTATGTAGAGACGTTCGGAATGGCTCCGGACGACTCGGCATGGGAGCGCGCGCACTCGTTCTACCTGCAGCTTTTTGCGGATAAGGGATACAGCGATATTCAGGATCAATCGCCTGTGCCGCTGGAGGAATTGGAGAACGAGGCAAGACCATGCGCGTCCTGATGACGACCGACACCGTGGGGGGCGTTTGGACGTTTACGAAAGAGCTGGCAAGCGCACTTCTCAAGGACGGCTGCGCGGTGGCGCTGGTGAGCCTGGGGCGGAAACCCTGCGGCGAGCAGCAGATGTGGGTTGATGAGCAGCGCGCTCAATGGCGAGCACAGTTTCGCTATGACGCCCTGGAGACGCCGCTGGAGTGGATGACCGAGAATGCCCGGGCATTTGCGGAGGCGGCACCATCGTTGACGAAGATCGCGGAAGAGTTTGACGCTGACCTGTTTTTGAGCAGCCAGTATTGTTTTGGGGCGCTTGAGATCAACATCCCGCGACTAGTCGTTGCGCACAGCGACGTGCTGAGTTGGGCGGAAGCGTGCCGGCCGAATGGGCTGGAGCGATCGAGATGGCTCGCTACATACTGCGACCTGGTGCAGACAGGGCTAGACGGCGCCGATGCACTGGTTGCTCCTACACAGTGGATGCTGGATGCGCTCGGCAAGAATTTCAAGCTGCCAGACGATAAGCAAGTGATTGCGAATGGGCTTGCGATGCAGAAGGTGGATTCCGCTGGAACGCGGAAGATGCAGGCTGTCGCGGCCGGACGGCTGTGGGATGAGGCTAAAAACTTGAAGTTGCTGGAGACGGTGGACTCGCCGATTCCGCTGCTGATTGCGGGCGAAACACAGTATGAATCCAAAAGCTTCGGCATCGACGGCGCGGATGCCAAGGTGGTGGGCGCACTTGAGCACGATGACTTACTGAAACTGTTCGCGGAGAGTGCGATTTACATCTGCACGTCTCGCTACGAGCCGTTTGGGCTGGCTCCGCTGGAAGCGGCGATGTGCGGCTGCGCGGTGCTGGCCAACGATATTCCTTCTCTGCGAGAGGTATGGGAGGAATCGGCTCTCTATTTCAAGGGAGTGGAATCGCTATCGAGCTGGCTGTGGCGGCTCAGTGATCATCCGTGGCTGCTGAACGAAGCGCGCGAGATTGCAGGAAGCCGCGCCAGGGAGTTCACCGCGGAGCGCATGACTGAGGGCTATCTGAAGTTGTTCCGATCGATGTTGAAGCCATCTCTGGTCGCCAGTCATGTCGCGTAGATTTCGAATCGCCTACTTCGCTCACGCCGTTCGTTCCGATTGGAACAACGGCAATGCGCATTTTCTGCGCGGGGTGCTAAGAAGCCTAGGGCAGTGCGGGCACGAGGTGGAGATCTTCGAGCCGGATGATGGCTGGTCCATTGAGAACTTGCGGCAGGAGAAGAAAGGAGAGCAATCACTGCGGCAGTTCGCAGATGTTTATCCAGACCTGCGCATCAACACGTATCGCGGAGAAGACCTGGCCGGCGTCGGCGCGACGACGCGGTGGCGCAATGCATTGCGCGAGATAGATATCGTGATTGTGCACGAATGGAATCCGCCGGAGCTTGGGCATTGCCTGCTGGAACTGCGCGAAACACTTGGATTTCGGCTGCTGTTTCACGACACGCATCATCGCGCGTCGTCCTCGCCGGAGCAGATTCGGCTACTTCGAACTGATCAGTATGATGGCGTGCTGGCATTCGGGGAGGCGCTCAGAACCATCTACCGCGATGGCTTCAATATTCAGCGCGTGTGGACGCTGCACGAGGCCGCGGATACGACGGTGTTCAGGCCAATGACGCACATGCAGAAGCAGCGCGATGTGGTGTGGATCGGTAACTGGGGAGATGATGAGCGGTCGATGGAGATCTGCCAGTTTTTGCTGAGGCCGGCGGGCGAGCTCCGGCAATATCGATTTGCGATTTATGGCGTGCGGTTCCCAGCAGATGCTCTGAGAGCGCTCGAGAGTGCCGATGTGAAGTACGGGGGCTATCTGCCGAATCTCGAAGGGCCCGCGACGTACGCGGCTTCGCGGATCACGATGCATATTCCCCGGCAGCAATACGTGGGCGCTATGGCGGGAATTCCGACAATTCGGGTTTTTGAGGCACTAGCTTGTGGAGTTCCATTGATATCCGCTCCGTGGCCCGATACAGAGCGCCTATTTCGAGAAGGGGATTTCCGATTTGTGCGAAGCACGAAGGAAGCGATTGAGGCGATGGATTCTCTGCTGGCGGATGAGAAGGCCGCGAAGCAGCAGGCGGCGAGGGGACTCGAGACGGTGCTTGCGAGGCATACGTGCATGCACCGCGCACAGGAATTGACAGCAATTTGCGAGGAATTGATTCGATGAAGATATTCGTCTTTGGCTCGAGCATCGTGTCGTCGTACTGGAATGGCGCTGCGACGTACTACCGCGGAGTTTACAAGTATCTGGCGCGGCTGGGCCACGAGATTACCTTTGCCGAGCCGGATGCGTACGGAAGGCAGGAGCATCGGGATGCAGAGGATGTTTCATATGTCGGCTCGTTGGTTTACCGGCCGAACGCGGATGTGGAGAAGATGCTGGAGAGAGCGCGGCATGCTGATGTTGTGATCAAGCATAGCGGCATGGGTGCGGATGACGAACTACTTGAAGGGCGTGTGCTGGAGTGTTCACCGCATTCGGTTGTTTGCTTCTGGGACGTGGATGCTCCGGCAACGATCGCAAGGATGCATGGGGATGCAGATGACCCCATGCGACGAGCCATTTCCCAGTACGACGCGGTGTTTACGTACGGCGGCGGGCCGAAGATTCGCAATGCATATCTCGAACTGGGAGCACGCACGTACTACAGCATCTACAACGGTCTGGATGTCGATACGCACCATCCTGTACCGGCGGAAGCTGAGTTGAGATGCGATGTTGCATTCGTTGGAAATCGATTGCCGGATCGCGAGAGGCGTGTGGAGGATCTGTTCCTGAAGGCCGCAGAGCTTGCGCCGGATAAGCAGTTCCTGCTGGGAGGCGAAGGCTGGGGCGATAAGCCGATGCCTGGAAATGTGCGCTGGATCGGGCATGTCCCGACGCACAAACATAATGCGATCAACTGCTCGGCAGCGATGGTGATGAATATCAATCGTTCGTCGATGGCGGCCTACGGATATGCTCCACCCACACGGGTGTTTGAGGTGGCGGGTGCGGGCGCATGCATGCTTTGTGACGAGTGGCCGGGGATCGAGGAGTTCTTCGAACCGGGGAAGGAGATCCTGGTGATCGACAGCGCGGAAGAAGTGGTTGCGGCGATGGCGTTGCACGATGAAGCTTCGCGCAAGCAGATCGGAGAGGCGTTCCAGGCGCGCGCTCTTCGAGACCATACGTACGCACAACGGGCAGCCGATGCAGAGCAGGCATTTCGGGAGTGCTTGCAACGAAAAAAGACGGCGATGGTGCAGAGCGCAGCGGGCGTGACGGCAATGACGGGAGAAGTGGCATGAAGATTGTGATCTATGGGCTCGCGATTACGTCTTCGTGGGGCAACGGACATGCCACGACGTATCGCTCGCTATGCAAGGCGCTGGCGCGTCGGGGCCATCAGATCCATTTCGTGGAGAAAAACCTGGAGTGGTTCCGCGACAATCGTGACATGCCGCATCCCGAGTTCTGCAAGGTCCACCTCTATACGGATTGGGGGGAGAGCGAGCGCAGCCTGATCAGATTAAGTAAGGACGCGGATGCGATCCTGGTGGGATCTTACTTCCAGGATGCGATTGCTGCGGCGGAGGCCCTGCTCGAAACAGGCTACGGTCCGATGATCTTCTACGACATTGATACGCCGATCACGATCGCGAAGCTGCGAAGCGAAGGGCGATCGGAATACATTAATGCGGCACAGATTCCGCAGTTTGCGGCGTATCTTAGCTTCACTGGCGGTCCAGTGCTGCGAGAAATCGAAGAGCGGTTTGGTTCGCCGTGCGCGGTGCCGTTCTATTGCTCTGTGGATCCGGAGTTGTATAGGCCCAAACCGGTGGAGCGCGCGTTTGAATGTGCCCTGAGCTATCTGGGTACGCACGCGAAGGATCGACAGCCGAAGCTGATGAAGTTCTTAAATGAGACGGCGGAGATGATGCCTGAGACACGATTCATCGTTGCGGGCGCGCAGTATCCCAAGGACACGACCTGGGCCGAGAACGTGGAGCGGATCACTCACCTTTCTCCTCCGGATCACCCGTCATTTTACTGCTCTTCGAAATTCACGCTGAACCTTACGCGCGATGAGATGGTGGCGGCAGGCTATTCGCCTTCGGTGCGACTGTTTGAGGCGTCGGCATGCGGCGCGGCGATCATTTCGGATTATTGGAAAGGACTGGAGCACTTTCTCGCGCCGAATGAAGAAGTGTTGCTACCCAAAGACGCATATGAGGTTGCGCAGATCCTGCGCATGATGCCGGATGGGGAAAGGACGCGCATGGGTTTGAATGCGCGGGAGAGGGTATTGTCAGAGCATACGGCGGCGCATCGAGCTGAGCAATTCGAGCAGATCGTGAGCCGGTGCAGCGGAGGATCGTCGCAGGTTAAGGAAGAAGTTCGGAAAGCGACGAAAGGCACAAATCCGGCTGTTCCGCAGAAAGCTCTTCGCGCGAGTGTATGCCCGTAGCGACTGCGATCATGCTGATGCCGTGATGGCGTGCGGCCCGGATGTCAGCAGGCGTGTCGCCGACTGCGCAGATGACTGCGTCAGCACCGGCGAGGTCACGAGCGCGAGTGAGTGCGTGATTGTAGACGTCGGCACGGGTCTCAAGGCCATCGCTGAAGGCCTGAAAGTCGAAGTGCTGCAGTAGGTCGCATGATTCGAGTTTGATTTTGCCGATCGAGGCCAGGTTCCCGGTTGCGATGCCGAGAACAGCTTTGCGATCGCGGAGGTGCTGCAGAACTTCGCGGGTGGCGGGAAGGGCTTCCGTGTCGATCTGCTCTCGCTTTGTTTGGACGAAAGCGCACATCGAACTGCAGGCTTCGGGGATGCGCGGGCGCCACTTGGATTCAGGGATTCCGGCGAGAACCAGAGCGTCCCGAAGGATTCCGATGTCGGTGTTGCCGTGGGCTGTGACGCCATCGAGATTCAGGTCGCGGCCCGAGAGCGCTTTCAGCGCTTCGCAAAAAGCGAAGTAGTGCACGGCATCCTTGCAGTTGAGCAGAGTGCCGTCGACATCGAAAAGATACGCGTCGAAGTTATCCCACTGGCAAGGCAAGCTGCCGCGGGGAATCAAGCGATCATCTGCGGACGACTGCAGAGTTGTGTCCATATGTGCAGTTCCTGTCGTACTTCCTGGATCAGTCCAGACCAATCATCGCTGGTGTTCTGGCGGAAGAGGCGCAGCGAGGGGTACCACGGAGTGGTGGTTCCGTGAGCCATCCAACGCCAGTCGGCGGTTTGCTGCAGCAGCACCCATGCGGGGATATCCATAGCTCCTGCGAGATGCGCCGCGAGCGTATCGACGGTAATGACGAGGTCCATTTGCGAGATCACACACGCGAGATTCATGATGCCGTCGCCGAGGTCGGCGGAGTCGCGCAGACGCGGTGTGGGCGGCAACTGGCGCCAGTCGGATTGCGCAGTGCCGCCCTGGAGGCTCCAGAACTCACAGCCCTGTTCGGAGAGCAATTCTGAGAACTCCGCGAAGGGAATTGAGCGGTCAGGGTTCCACTCACCGGAGGCCCAGACTACGCCGACCCTGGGATGATTACGGCCTAATTTGCGATTGATGCAGTTACAGCGGCTCTGCGGTGGGTGGACGTAGTGCTGAGCGATAGGCAGATCGCTGATCTCCGTACGGAAGATGTACGGGAGTTCCATGACTTCGATTTGGGTATCCCACGAAACCGGATCTACAGGAGCAAGTTTGCCCCAGGTTACGACGTTGTCGACCCCCTCTATGTGACGAGCGAACTCATACAGAGCGGGCGGAACCTCGTATGTAACCTCAGCGGCGAGGCTGCGCAGGCGCGGCGCATAGCTGAGGAACTGTATCGCGTCGCCATAGCCGTGCAGGCAACGGACGATGATATGACGGCCTTTGAGGTCCTCGCCGGTCCACATGCGATGCGGGTCGGTATTCCCGCGACGGCGGATTGCATCGGATTCGAGCCATGCTGAGGCGAAATCCCCGGCGAACATATGTGCCATCCAGCGCCCAGCGGCGCATCGATCGGGATCAGCGCCGCAGGCTTGGGCGAGTTGAAAGAAGTGGTTTGCGACGGGATCGCGCCGACTTAGAAAGTCCTCGGCTTGATTAAGGTGTTGCGTAGCTGGGACCGACTTGCTCATTGGTTAACTCCGTCCGCGTTCGGGGTAGACGCAGTGGGGGCCGTCGGGCGGTACCTCGATGGGTTGCCAACCGCAAATGTAGACTTCATCTTCCGGCTGCGACTCGATTGTGAAACCTGAAGAGCGCAGCAATGCTTCGACGCAGGCGCGGTTTGGTACCCACCAGTTGGTTTCGTCGTGCGAATAGCGGTGCTCGACAAAATGCATCTTGGGGTAGCCTGGATCGTCGAAGTGAATTTCGGCGTGGAAGTCGTAGTCTGGATCGACGTGCGCAATTGCACGGCTGCCCCGCTGCATGCTCTGAAAGAGCAGTAGCTCGCGCGCGACATGCTCGTGGATCAGGTCGAGGGCGAGCAGCGGGTGACGCAAGTGGTAGAGGACGCCCATGAAGATCACGAGATCAAATTTTTCGTTGAGGGCTCCGACCTCCCACACGGACATGCGGCGGAACTCGATGTCCAAGTCGGATACCTCCGCGGCGAAGCGAGCTTGCGCGAGGTAGTGTTCATCGGTATCGATGCCGAGTACGCGCTCGGCGCCACGGCCCTTCATTTCGAGCGAATAGAACCCGCCATTGCAGCCGATGTCGAGGACGGTCTTTCCGGAAAGGTCCTGCGGCAGCGCATCGGAGAAGCGTTGGTATTTGATCTGCGGGTAGTCACCGAGGAAGTGATCAGGCGCGGTCTGCACTCCGCAGAGGCGCATGTTATGAAACCAGGGGCCCAGAGCAGCGATGCGTTCCTTCAGGCTGCTGATCTCTTCTTCAGCGCGAAGCGATGTCGATGGCATGGGTTTGTTGTTCCTCCTGGGCAGCCTCTCGGGGGTGCGCGGATTGATGTTCTCCTTCTTCGAGCAAACGGATAGCGGAACGATAGCCGTGGAGCGTACCCACGTCGACGTAGCCCTGGCCCGCTCGTACAGCCCTGGCGCGTCCACCTGTGGCAAGCCAGGCGTTGATGAGAGTGCCGAAGTATTCGTCGCCACGTTCGGGCCGGTGCCAGAGATCGTAGAGATCGTGGAAGACGTAGCCCGGCATCTTGAATGCTCCCCAGATCCAATTCGTGCCGGGATATTTTCGTTTCACCTGGATCTCGCGGACGTTATCGTGCTCGTCGGTGAGGACAGCGTCGAAGAATTGCGGCTGTTCGACAGGGAAGAGAAGGAACGAGAGAAGGTCGTCGGGCAACTGTCGAAGAGCATCTTCCGGGAACCAGACGGTGTCGGGCAGGCCGATGATGACGGATTCTTCCGCTGTGATGAATGGGCGCGCGCGGAAGACAGCGTCGCAAAGGCCGCCCGGCTGCGGCTGAACTGCGTACATGATGTCGGCTCCCCACAGACGAGACCCGTAGTAATGGAGAATGTCGCCTTTGCCGGGGGAGATAACGAAGCACAGCTTGTCGGCGCCGCCGCGGATCATGCGCTCGACGAGATACTCACTGACGGCGCGCGGACGCTCGATGCCGTCGTCGATCCGGCTGCCTACCGGGAGCAGTTCCTTAGAAAATGCGAGCGGCTGAATGCGATTGCCTGCGCCAGCCGCTGGAATGATTCCCCACATAAAGTTCCTCAAAGTTGACGTGAATGCATCGAGCTTTCTTCTCTTCTCTACTTAGATTCACTTGCAGGCTGCATGCGATCAGTTACTCGGTCGCAAATGTCTTCCAATTCCATGACGCGCCGTTCGGCAGTATGGTTGGCCAGGGTTCGCTCGCGGGCCGAATCGGCGATGCGGCGGAGGTCCACTTCAGGCAACGAAAGTGCTTCAATCACGTCCTCAGGAGTGTCTACCCGGAGGATCTCCTCGCCGGGAGTGAAAAACATTGCGAGGCCGTCCCAGCCATCACTGACGATTGGTACACCGCAGGATGCAGCTTCGAAGAGCCGGCCCGAGGGACAGTAGCCGTACTGCGCCATGACACCACGGGTGATGTTGAGGGTCGCACGGGAAGAGCAAAAGAATGCCGGGTGGAGATGCGGGGAGAGGTGCGGCACAAATGCGATGTTCGGTAACGAAGAAAGCGAATCGGGATACTGCGCACCGGCGAGCTGGAAGGTTTTCTCAGGAAGACGTCGGGCGGGTTCGAGGAAGAGCGTCTCGAGAGCAACTTGGCGGTCTGCTGCGAAGGTGCCCAAGTACGAAAGAATTCCGCGGTATTGATCCAGCGGAGAGATGGGGTAGTGTGCTTCAGGATCAACGGAGCCGTAGAGCGGAGCCACGGATCGCGCATGGAGGCGGGACTGCAATTCGGTGAGAGCGCGTCCGCCGGTATAGCTCAAAACGAGATCAAAATCGGCGAGACCATCCGGTGGAAGATAGACGACAGGTTCTCCGCTGCGAAGGGAGTTGAGCGTAACGGGTGTATCGAGGTCATAGAAGCATTTAATGCCTGCACGAGAATCAAGAATCAGCTCGGCTGCTTCTGGTCCGTCCGGACAGTAGCTTGTGAATATTCCAATATCGGCGACGTTGAGATCGCGGAGGGCTTCACTGCGAATTTCATCAAATGATGAGTAGAGGTGGAGTGCGATCCCATCGGGTGCGGTCCAGTCATCGCGGTTGTCGGCGTACCAGGAAACGTCGTGTTCATAGAAGGTGGCGGTGTGACGGCGTTTTGCCAGTGCTTTGAGCAGGGCGCGCCAGAGTGTGGCATGTCCATTTCCCCATGATGAGGAAACCGTCAGCCCAAAAATGACGATGTGCATGCACCGCTCCGATTTTGGCAAGACCCAGGTTTACATGGCATATCGATTTATGAATAAGTTCGCCTTACCTTTTGATGCGGTGATGCTTAGTTTTGCGGTCTCGCACTGATCTTTCTCGCGGCGCGACTGCGCGCCACGATGGCTGGCGTAAGGTGAGACGCACCAAAGCCGGAGTGGGTTGTTTGTACATTCCCGCGCGGTACGAGGTGGAGGTGCCCGGGGAGGTGCTTAACGTTCGGCGCGTTTCAGGACGAGAGGGAGACCGGAACCTAAGCCTCCAAAGGAGCCGATTGAGGGATCAGATTCGTCGGGAGCGGGGCCAATCGCAGGAGGATTCGTTTGCTCCTTTGGTTGAGGCCTGTGCCATGGGAGTTGAAGGGTTCGCTGCAACTCGATCTGATCGCCGTTGAGTTTGCCCTCAAAAGAATTGATTCCAGATTTGAAAACGATTTGGTCGCCCTGCACCGAGCCGTCGGAGATGGGTACGGGAAGATCGTCGCCGCCGAAAAAGCCCCCCGTACCTTCGACAGAACCGCTGAGCTTGCTGCCGTCCTGAGTGAAGGTGAAGGCATGGAGGGAGCCGAGAAAGCCTCGGAGTTCGGAGCCGGGTTCGGGGATGGGACGCCAAAGGCCGGTAATGCCGGAGCCTTTGGGAATGGAACGCTTCCACACAGAGATTTGCGGGCGCAGCTCGACTTGCTTGCAGGCGATGGTGGCTGATGCGGAGGTCAGGCCGGGCGATGTGGCTTCGACGGTGATGGTGCCGGCCTGCCTGGCGGATTGCAGAATCGCCATGCAGTAACCGGAGAATGCTTTGCGCGAGTCGCCTTTGTCGGGCGCCTGATCCGTGGGATCGCCGTTGCCGACGCCGATGAGTTTCGCTGGGCCCTTGATTTGGAAGGAGACGAGGTTGTCGGTGACGGGAACGGTACGACCTTTTGCATCCTGCACTTCGACGGAGAACATTGCGACGTCTTCGCCGTCGGCGGAGATGGATTCGCGATCGGGGCGCACCAGGAGCTTCGCAGGCGTTCCTGTAGTTTCCCGAGCAATGCTCATCACCTGCTTGCCATCTTTGAATCCGCGCGCTTCGATGGAGCCGGGCGCGTACTTTACGATCCAGGCGACGTGCGAGTCTTTCTTGACGTCTTTTGCGCCGAAGCTCTGGCCGTTGTGGAAGAGCTCGACTTTGTCGAGATTTGAGTAGACCCAGACAGCAATCTCCTTGCCTTCGTAGCCGGGCCAGTTCCAGTGAGGGAAGAGGTGCAGCACGGGCTTGGTGGTCCACCACGACTGGTAGTAGAAGAACGAGTCCTTGGGGAAACCGCAGGTGTCGATGATGCCGTACTGCGAGCTGATGTTGGGCCAGCCGTTTGGTGAGGGCTCGCCGCGATAGTCGAAGCCGGTCCATACGAAACCGCCGGAGAGCCAGGGACGTGCATCGCAGAAGCGCCACCATCCTTCGGCGGATGCGCGGCCTGTTGTCGTGTATGGATCGTAGGAACTGACGAAGCCTTTTCGCGGATCGGTGATGTAGATGCCACGCGTGCCAACGGCGCTGACAGTTTCGGTTCCCATCACAGGTTTGTCTGGATGCGCGTTGTGGAAGGCTTCGGCTTGCGGATCCATATAGTTGTAGCCGATGACGTCTCCCAGCGCGAGACCGCCGGTGCCGATGGAGCCGGTGGGAGCGAGGGATACGGGACGGGAGCCGTCGTTCTCGATTGCGACTTCTTTCATCGCGGTGAGAATGAGGACGCCGCGCTGGCCATTCGCTTGTGCTTCTTCGTTGCCCATGGACCACATGAAGACGCTGGGATGATTGCGGTCGCGCCGAATGAGATTTTCGAACTGCCGGAGACCTTCGGGGTTTGAGGACATCATGCGTGTCTCATCGAAGACGAGCATGCCGAGCTGATCGCAGGCATCGAGAAGTTCGGGTGTCGGCGGATTGTGCGAGGTGCGAAGCGAATTGCAACCCATCTCCTGGAGCTTGCGGACGCGGTAGTACTGGATGGCATCGGGAACGGCAGCACCTACACCGGCGTGATCCTGGTGGTTGCAGGTTCCTTTGAGTTTGACTGGATTGCCATTGATAAGCAGACCGCGCTGGGCGTCGAACTTTACGGTACGAATGCCGAAGGGGGTCTCATAGCGATCGACCGTTTGTCCATCGACCTGCACCTCAGTGAGTAGCTTGTAGAGATTGCGCTCTTCAAGAGACCAGAGCTTTGCGCCAGACATCTCCACTTTCTGGTTGTAGTCCTGTTGACTGCCCGGCGCGATGCCGGCCGACGAGGCGACATCTTTGGCGATCGCCTTGCCGGAGGGATCGACAATGGTGGAGATGACTCGAGCCGTTTGAGCATCTGATCCATGATTTTCCAACTCGGTGAGGATGGAGAGCGTTGCTGCGTCTCCGCGAATGTCAGTGCGGACGAAGGTTCCCCACTTTTTCACGTGAACTGGATGAGACTTGACGAGCCACACATGGCGATAGATGCCGGCACCTTCATAGAACCAGCCATCGCTCTCTGTAGCATCGACGCGAATCAGCAACACATTCCGCTTGCCGGGATTGGCGAAAGTGGTTACATCGAAGCTGAAGGGATCGTAACCGCCGCTGTGGCGGCCGATGTAAAAGCCGTTGAAGACAATCATGGTATTGCGGTACGCACCATCGAACTCGATGGTGAGGCGTTTTCCGGCGTCTTCAGCGGGCAGATCGAAAACACGGCGGTACCAGCCGACGCTGGTTTCAGGATATTTGCGGCCGAGCGGATGGAAGCCTTTGCTCTGGAGTTCGGGATCGTTCTGGTATGGCAGTTCGACCGCCCAATCGTGCGGCAGATCGATGTCGCGCCAGTCGCCATCGTCGAAGGAGGCGGATGCGGCAGGCATGAAGTTGCCGGTCTTCTGGAAGTTCCCGGCGCCGGCGGTGCCGTAGTCGAAGTCCTTGGATGGATCGCATGCATGCCCGAAGTGGAATCGCCATCCGAAATCGAGGAGAAGACGTTCGCGACCTGCTCCCGGCAATGGCGATGCGAGAGTTGCCGGGGCAGACACTGGGCCGGCGACTTCATCGCCGATAGCATTGACGGCGGAGTGGATGGGGTTAACGCCTTGACCGGTAGCAACGGCTGCGGGTGCGAGAAGGCTGGTCTTGAGAAGGTCGCGGCGTGAAATCGTTTTCATTCTGCCTCCGGCCAAGCCGCTTCGGATGTTGTGAAGTAGCTTGGAAACACGCACCGACATTATGCACGGACGGACCAGCATACGTCCCGCAAAAAGTCGGAGGAGTTGCCGGGGCGCCCCGCTTAGAGCGTAGTCGCGCGCAGCACGAGTGCTCCAACAGCGATCAGGAGCCAGGCAGCCGGAAACGGAAGGTGCGAATACCAGCGAACGCGGAGCGTGAAAGCAATTGCGCTCAGGAAGAACACAATGAGTCCTGCGGCTGCTGCGATTCCAATCCAGGGCAGAGCGAAGCCAATGAGCAGGCTAAGAGCCCCGGCCGCTTTCAGCGCTCCAAGCACGAACAACTGAGAATCCGGAAGTTGCAATTGCCTCATACTGTCAAAAATCCAATCGACTCGCCTGAAATCATTGCTCGCCGCGCGACGCCGGGTTCGGGTGGCTCTCAGTTCAGGACAAAGCGAGACAAGATCGCGGACATCCAAGTGATCGCGGATCCTTGGCGGCTGCACAAGATGAAACTGGCTGTTCTGGAAGAGAACGCAGGAGTGAGGTTGTCGAGCGTGAATATATCGCTGTAGAGAATGTATGCGAGTGGTCGGGGTGAATTGATGAGGAGTTTGGTTACCGTCTGCTATCTCAACGAGCTGTGTAGCTGCTAATCTCCTTCGAATACACCTATTCTTGCTCTCAGGAGATTCGGCACTGCATGACAAGACCAGGTATGGAGGAGATGCGTGTTTTCTGTCCAGAGCACCCGGCGGCTGCATTGCAGGCTATGTGGAGGAAAATGAATGGGGCGTGGTCGTTTTCCGGTCAGTCACAGCAGCTGATTTTTGGCTCCGATAAAAGAGATGCGAACACGAGGTTCGCCGCATTGACGATGAACCCGGTGATTACCGTTTTTGGGGCTTTATTCGCGTGCCTAATGATTTACGGCAGCTATCGGCATCAACTCATCTTCGATGAGGCGCAGGCGTGGCTCATTGCTCGCGATTCTCATGGGTTGATGGATCTTTTCCGACACCTACGCTACGAGGGCCACCCTGCGCTTTGGTATCTGCTCCTCTATCTACCGGCGCATTTTTCAGGAAATGTGGTCTGGATGAAGGCTATTCACTGTGCACTGTCCATTGCGATGGGCTGGCTGATTGTTGGCGAAAAGCGGATGCCGGCTACTGTGCGGATTTTCATCATCTTCTCTGCTTACATGTTCTTCTTCATCGGAATATTCGTTCGAAGCTATGTGTTGGCAGCGGTTTTGTTGATCGTTGCTGCCCGCTGTCTTGCCGGAGGCAGGAATCACTGGCTCGGGGTGCTGGCTCTGGGACTCGCGATCAATACTCATTTTCTTGCCATTCCGGTTGCAGCAGGAATCTTCTTCTGGACTTATGTGATGGAGCCGGACGCGAAGGGCCTCAGAATCCGCGCGTTACTGCAGAGCCGGCGATTCTGGGTTTCGATGGCGATGATTTTCCTATCGCTTGTTGTTTGCTATCTTGCGGTCAAACCGCAACCGGATGTACTTCCGAAACCAGGTCTCTCCCCGTTTCGCTATGTGATCGTAGGAATGGGGAGGGAGATCTGGCGCTTTTTTGTGCCGTTTTCATGGGTGCTGCCCCCGATGGGTGAGAAGCTGTGGGTCAGCATTGCTTTGATCAGTTTAGGTTTGGTTGGGGTGTTTGCGTTACCGACCAGGCGGGCTCGCTTCTTTATGATGTCGGTAACGATAAGCTGGGCGGTGGTTGAATGGATCACCGCGCACAGTCCGAGTTTTCTTCACGCCTCGTTTGTATACGTCACATATGTGATTTCGCTTCTGCTCGTCGATGGACGGGAGTGGAGGGATTTCAGGCTCACGAACCCTCTCCGCGAGCAGTTGCTGAGTATTCTGCTCTGCTTTCAAGTCCTCATTGGTGTTGTGTGGTTTGTGGTCGATTTGACGCACCTGACCTCAGCCGGGAGATATACGGCAGCCTGGATTACGAGATCAGGAATGGCTGATCGGCCGCTGGTGGTGGAACCCGATCTCTTAGGGCCCGCAATCCTCGCGAATTCAGGCATTGCCTCAGCGTATTATCCGGCGTGTCGGTGCGAAGGATCCTTCGTTGTTTTTCGGGAGAGCCGAGATGGATTGCAGCAGGTGTCGAGAGCGGAAATCGAGACGCTGCGGTCGCGGTATTACCGTTATCCGCTACTGATCGTGTCGCGGCTTCTTCCAGATCCAGACCGCAAGCGTCTCGGATTGAAGCTTCTGTACACGTCACCGCATGGATGGATGTCACCGGCCGAGGATGCGCTGGTTTACAGCACCGGTCCGGATTCAAAGCCGTGACGAGAATGGTCGGGGCGGAGGGATTCGAACCCCCGACCCTCTGCTCCCAAAGCAGATGCGCTACCAGACTGCGCTACGCCCCGACGTGTTCTTTTGATTGTATCGCGGAACGGGAACGAGCTAAAAAGGCCGCGTGAGGAGCACTTATCGGATCACGAAGTGGTGATTTATCCAGAACAGCAGCCAGATAAATACGGCAATGGGAATGACGAATACGAGGATCAGCGCGCAGACGAGCACGGCGAGGAAGGCCCAGTCCTTCCAGGTGTGGTGGCGGGGCTGGCCAATGTGTCGCTGCATGAGCCGGTAGTTGCGGCGGTTGGGCTTCCAGGCAATGTCAAAGGCATCCCCGAACACGGGAATGGAGCCGACGAGTACACCGACGGCGAGATTGACAGCCATGCGTGCGAGGGCGATATAGGGAACGCCGCGGGTCCATGCGGCGATGGGGATAACGAGGGAGAGAATGCCGGCGACTGCGTCGCCGAGACCGGGAACCAAGCCGATGACTCCATCGATGCCAAAACGGAAGCGGGTAAAAGGTATGCGGAAGGCTTCGTCGAGGAGAATCTCAATGCCGCGCAGTGTCTCATCGCGGAAGAGCCATGCGCCTTTGTGCCATCGATCAGTCGCCATGATTGTGCCCTGGATGGGGCCCGGCCGAGAGGGGCTGAGGCGTGCCGAATTGGCGTGGGGATCGGGCATAAACGGCTTGGATGCGCGGAGTTCGAGCTTATCTGGTTCGATGCTACAATCAGAGGGGTACGGCGGCTATAGTTCAGCGGCAGAACGCCTGACTGTGGCTCAGGATGTCGTGGGTTCGATCCCCACTAGCCGCCCCAATCATAGGCTTGAAATACCCACCCCCGTGAGTTCTGAATCTTCCCAGATTGACAACCTCGATTATGCGGCAATTCTGCTGAAGGCCGGACTGCGTCCCTTTGAGCCGCGTCGCGGATTGCGCAATGCGCATCTGCAGACGATTCTTGGCAACTATATGCGGCGCCCGGCATTTCAAGGAGAGACGGTTGCTGAGCCCGTATTGGTGGATCCGTCGGACGGAAGTCGCGTGATGTGCCATTGCGACTGGCAACCTGAGGCAGAGCGAGCACAGCGTTTGACGGTGATTCTCGTACACGGCCTGGAAGGTTCGTCAGAGTCGCGGTACATCCGGGGAATTGCTACGCGTTCATGGAAGCAGGGTTGCAACGTAGTACGCATGAATATGCGTAACTGCGGCAATACGGACGAACTGACGCCGACTCTATATCACTCAGGTCTATCGAACGATGTGGGCGCGGTGATGAGGCACTATGCTCGGCGATTTGGGCTTGAGAGGGTTGCGTTGGTCGGCTACTCCATGGGGGGCAATCTGGTGCTGAAGCTTGCAGGCGAGTGGGGCAGCGAACCGCCTTTGAGGGCTGTGGCGACAGTGTGTCCTGCAATCGACCTGGCGGCAGGCGCCGATGCGCTGCACGAGCCGGCAAATCGTATTTATGAGTGGCATTTTCTGCGCGGGTTAATGAGACGCTATCGGCGGAAGGCTGCGTTGTATCCGAATATCTATGGAAACGACCGCGTGGGTTCCATCCGGTCTCTTCGGCAATTTGATGACAGAATTGTGGCGCCGCACTGCGGGTTTCGCGATGCCGATGACTACTACTATCGAGCGGCGAGCGCACGCGTCGTAGACAAGATTGCAGTTCCGACGCTGATTCTCCGCGCGATCGATGATCCGTTTGTGAGGATGCTTCCTGAAACCCGTGCAAAGTTGCTGGCGAATCCGAATGTGCTGCTGGTCGAGACGCCGCATGGCGGGCACTGCGCGTATCTATCCCGCGATCGGGGAGAGGATATCCATTGGGCCGAAGCAAGCGTTGTCCGTTATCTTATGCGGTCTGCGCCGACGCGCGAAATTGCCAGTGAATATGGAAGCTGACTGGGAGTTTGAGATCGGAGGCGGTGCGCCGCTTATCGAAGCGTACTGGGGCGGATTCGTCGATCTACGTGCGCGTCCTGGGCGTGTCTCCGAAATCAAAGAGTGCCACGATCTTCCGGGGCTGGCAGATGTGCTGCTGAAACTGAACGGGGTGGGCTCTCCAGTGTGGACAAGCAAGACAGATGTGTTCCTGGCGGAGAGAGTTGATCCGGATGAGATGAACGCAAACGACGATGAGACGAAGGCTGCGATCGCCTGCTACCTCGATCTGTTGCCACGGATGCGTGACAGTTGGAGTGATGCGCCGCGGGCTGAAGAGTTCTGCAGGCAAATCTGTGGGCGTTTAGCGGCACAGCCACTTAGATGCTGTCGAATCGATATTGTGGTTCGCAGAACGATTTTTGAGGAAGCGGCTGAGCTGGGAACGACGGTCTACGCCACCGCATGCGGCGCACTGCTTGCCGATGCTAAGCAGCAGCTCGCCAAATGTCTGGCCATCCTCGCCACAGCGCTTGTCGGGCACTGACGAGGTCTGGGCATTCCATTGGGTTCCGGGGAATCAGCATTTCTGAGCATGCGTTTTCGACGGTAGAATGGATACACGCGGGCGAGTAGCTCAATCGGATAGAGCACCGGCCTTCTAAGCCGGGGGTTGTGGGTTCGATTCCCGCCTCGCCCACCAGTGGTCCGCGGTTTCTTCTGGTTCAGGTACTCACGCCCATTCGGATTCTCTGATTATTCTTTCCCCGGCCAGGATCAGCCACGGATTACTCCAGGCGACCCATCATTGCGGGCAAACGAAACGGGCGCAGCCATCGCCGCGCCCGTACCACCCCCGGTTGAAATCCCTCAATACTCTGCTACCAGTTCTTTGTAGCTTGCTTTCACTGCATGGCACTGTCCTTCGGCATGGCCGAACTCGTTCTCAGTTACATCCATGACAAATCCCGAGATTGGGCCGACTGTCGCATTCGTGCCTGCGCTTGTGCCGGGCCTGTACTGCTTTTCCTGATCGTCGGCTTCCCAGCGAAGACCGAGATTCAGACAAGCCTCACGACGCTGAAGTGCATACTTCGAGAACTTGTTCATCTGGTGCTGTTCCACACCGCAACGTACGGCGAATCCACTGTCTGCCACCAGCGCGGTTGCCAGTGCACACAGTACCGCCACCTCAGCAAGCTTCCAGCTACTCTTTAGAAGACGCAAAAGACAGGTACCACCACAACTAGGAATGAAGGGGTCTTGTGTCTTCAGTATATCGAGTTCCTGAATTTCTTGAGTGACGGACGGCACTCAAATTTCGGCGGGAACGTTTCTTCGGTAACGGGGAAAAGAAGAGGGCCGGCGCGAACGCCGGCCCTCAGGGTTGACTACGAATTCAGGTTAGAAGGTGAACCGGAAGCCTAGCTCGCCCCAAGTCGCGCGCGGAATGATAACCGAGCTGGGCGCGAGGAATCCGACCGGCTTGTTGAAGCTGGCGGATGCGATGCTGCCCTGGTAATTGTTTCCGTAATTGGCCCGATTCGTCAGGTTGAATGCCTCTGCAATGATTTGCAGGTTGGCTTTATCACCGAACTTGATGTTTTTCGCCAGCCGGGCATCCATTTGGAAGAAAGGATCTCCGCGCAACGGATCGTACTTTGCGATGGTGCAGCTTGCGGAAACCCCATTGAGTCCGTAGAAGCAGTTCTGAGCCGCCGCATCCGCATCGTCCACGGAGGCGTAACCGTTAGCCGTGGTGAATGCGAGGTAGTTTTTCGGATCCGAGGTGGGCACAACGACGCCTACTCCAGTGCCTCCCCCGGTGTTCAGGGTATTTGCCGAATTAGTCAGGTCGAAGGGACGCGCCGAACCAAATTGGATAATCGGCGAGATCTGAAAGCCCTTGGGAAGATCTACGACACCAGCAACAGTTGTGTGATGGCGTTCGTCATTCGGTGAAGGACCCCATTCCCAGCTTGCAAATGGTGCAGTCGCGAGTTTCGGATAGTTACGGAACGATCCGCCGCCAGTCCCATAACCGTAGGCCCAGGCCAGCGTATAGTTTGCTTGAAGTTGGAAGCGCTTCATCCTCTCGCGCAGGCTGAAATTGAGGCCGTCGTAATGCTCACGACCAATAGATTCTTCCACTCGGACACTCGCTGGTACCCGATCGGGAATCGTCGAAGCGGCATATGGAGCATCCAGCGGACGAGTGCAGCAAGTACCGCCCAACGGAATTCTCTGGTCGATATTGATCGTTCTATTGCCATGAAGCCCAAGCACATGAGTGTACTCGGCCTCCAGTGCGGTGTTTTGATTCACCGCCCAAGTGTAGCCAAGGTTGAATTCCTGCGTTACTGGATTGCGATAATTCGGATCCATCAGTCGGCCGACACTTCGCGATGCCAATTGCGATGAGGGAGCAGGAATGGTAGGCATCGAGTCGATTCCGTACTGCCACTGCCCCAGGTTTTTTCCGGTGCCGGGGACGGAATCTGTCGGGCTTGCAAGGCTCAGAACGGTCTGAAAGACGGTAGGGTTCGACATCTGTTCCATAAAGAGAGGGATGTTCTGGAACACATTGCCATAATAGAGTCCGTACCCGCCCCGAAGGACGTGGTTGCCTTTCCCGCTAAGGTCATAGGCAAACCCAACGCGGGGACTAAAGTCTAGATTGTCGTCCTGGGCAACGCCGTCAACATATGGGTTAGAGATCGAACTGTTGACAGTTCGAAGGTCGAGATAGGTGCGGCTGTTCTTGATATCCGAACCGCCGATCATGTTGTAGTCTTTGTCCCAGCGTAGGCCAAGGCTCAAAGTCATCCTGCGCGAGGCTTTCCAATCATCCTGTGCGTAGAAGCCAAGCTGCTTGGTTGCCACAATGAAAGAAGGATCGCCGTTGGCGATTGTCATCCCAGTCACTGCGCCAGCAGTTTGGAAACCATTGGGGAAGTGCACAGGGTCGCTGAGAATCGTAGTGGGGTTCTTGGCGAAATCGATCTCGAGAGTCGAGCTGAATTCGAAAAAGCCACCCTCGACGGGGTTCCAGATGTAGTCGACGCCGCCCTTGAAAGTGTGCTTGCCGATTGCCTTGGAAAAGTCATCCTTAAATTGCCATTTGCGCTGGAACGACTGCTGCGGAACGTTGGTGTTTGTACCGAACGACGCGTCAGGGAAGGTTACCAGCGGAGAACTGATATCGCTGTTGATGAGGTTGTTCCAGTACTGCCATCCGGCTGTGAACTGGTTGACGGTGGTGTCCGAGAGGATGGAACTCAAGGTAAAGTTTGCAATCTGAAGATGATTCACGGTGAAGTTGCCGTTGTTCAGATCGCCGGTACCATCAGACTGATCGTTGAGGCTGTTGTTCGCCTGTGAAGAATAGCTGACGTACGCGCTCTCACGCTTACTGAACAACCAGTCCGCGCGGCCGTTGTAGCGGGTCTCGTAGAAGGGGCGGGGAATGGTGGCTGAAGGCTTATCGAGATCGCCGAAGAAGGGTTGTGCAGCAACGAGTTCGGCAAATGAGTTTGTGTCTTCTGCCTGCGCCTGGTGCTCGCGCTCACGGTTGATGGCGAAGAACAAGAACGCCTTGTCCTTCTTTAGCGGGCCGCCAATCGAACCGCCAAACTGCTGGCGCGTGTAGTCCGGATGCGATTTTGTGTACCCGCCGGCTCCGTCAGGATCCTTTTCGTCCGTATTCAGGGCGGTGTCACGGAAGAACCCAACGCCGGTTCCATGGAACTGGTTGGTTCCGCGCTTGGTGATGATATTGATGGCAGCGCCTTCCGATCGGCCGTTCTCAGCCGAGAAACGCTGTGTGCTGATGTGGTATTCCTCAACGGCTTCCAGGGGAAGCTGCATCACGGTGCCGCCGACGGTGTTGTCCTTGTTATCAATTCCGTTCACCGTAACGTTCACGTTGCGGCCACCATCGCCATTCACAGAAAGGATTGCATAGCGATTCTTCGTCGGATCGTAGGAGTCAGTCTGCTTCACGCCGGGAACCAGATAAGCCAGGTCGGCTGCATCTTGTCCAACCATTGGAAGATTCTGCACTTCGCTCGGTGTAATCTCGGCGCTCACGCTGGTCTTCATTACGTCAACGAGTGGGTTCGACGCTTCGACTTCGACGGTCTGCGATGCCGCACCCGGAGTCACTGTCACGTTTGAGGTTGCCGTTTGGCCAACCAGCAGTTCGATGTTCTGCACGGCGGTTGTGAAACCGTTGGCCTTGACTGTCAGTTTGTAGGCACCAGCCGGCAGGAGGTCGAAACGATAACTGCCAACGTTGTTGGTCACCATGGTCCTGGAGGCGCCGGTGGAAACGCTTGTGATAGAAACTTCAGCCCCGTTGATGACTGCCTGAGACGGGTCCGAGATCGTGCCCAGAATCGTTCCGCTTGCTGTGGCTTGCCCGAAAACCTCAGCGGGCAACAGCATGGCAAAGAGGAACAGATTGATCGCGGCCTTAGTGAGCTTCTTCATACGTTGTCCTGATCCTTTAGTTCGGTTGATCTAGACCTGCCATTTCGGAAACTTGAGCGACTTGGGAAAGTAAGGAAGCAGTGGCAAGGTCGGGGATAGCATCACGCCAAATCCTCATGACGCACGGTCAGGGGAGAGTTGTGCTCCTTGTTGCAATTCGATTACCAATGATAAGAATCTGGCTATTGATTCGTGGAATCAGTAACTTGGGGTCGAGTCGTGGCCGTAATAATCGAATAAAGATATATTTTTGTGTAATTTGCGTTCATTTATTCAAAATAATGTAGGTTTTCAAGGTGACTTCCACAAATGCATTTCGGCAGATTACCTGTCCAATTGGGAGGATGCTCAAGCGAATGGCTCAAGGTCTCTCCTCACAACCGAAGCAGGCCTTTGTTTAAGGTGAATGCCGCTTTTGGTTTTATTGGGCTTGTTGCGATCTAGATTGCAGGAAGATGGCTGAATCCGATAATCTGCCCACGATCAGTCCCCGGCGGTCGATTGTTCCGAGAGTGAGTTCCGAAATCGAGGCGAGATGGAAAAGCGGAAAAGGGAACAACACACCACGGATCACCTACGGGGCATCCTTCGCGGAGAGTCGTTTCAGAGCGACTGCACTGTGGCACTGGTGACCAGGCTGAATCACGAAAAACCTAGCGTGTCTGTGTGGACGAGCCTGCGGATCACGGGCGCGAGTCAGACTCCGCCGGATGGAATCTACCGCCTCGAAGTCCACGGCCGCGTGTTCGATGTCCGGCGAGTGGGCGGGCAGTGGACCAGCATTCAACTTTGATTCATCGATGAGCCTGGTGGAGCGCTAAGTCGAACACCGCAGGTTCGGTGCAGACCCACATGATCCCGTTAAGCCCTGCGAAGCGCCTTACAAACTCCGCGGTAATCTGAATGAGTTTCGATCCGGTCAGCATGGTGATGGACTGAAGTTGTGCTCGATGCGCGTTGAGCCATGCGGCCCACTCACTGCTCACATCGATCGAGGCGCCACGCACCGCTCGTGCATCGATAAAAAACTTGACTGGACCGGAATCAGCGAGCCAATCTCCAAGCGCCCGCATAGGAGCGTCTCCGAGTTCGCCAGTGTCGGTTCCGCGAATCTGTAGAAGTATCACTGAAGTGGCAATGCGCTCGAGAACAATGCTGCAATGTACGCCTTCGAATCGAACGGAGGTCTGCGCGGAGCCCATAGCGTTTTGATTCTCTCCCGAACCGTATTGGAAAACAATCAAGAAGGCGAGCCACCGGCAGGTTGATTTCATCCATGCTGGTGTGACGATGTACCTTGCAGCCGCGGGGACGCCCATTAGAATCAGCCTGTATGGATATTGTTGATAAGAATCCCGCCGGTTTGGTGGTGGGTCAGGACTCTGTTCTGGAAGGTACTCGGTTTGTCCGCGCGTGCTTGCGGAAGCCGGTGGATCGCACGCCGGTTTGGTTTTTGCGGCAGGCTGGACGCTACATGCAGGAATACCGTGAGGTCCGCAAGCACCACACGCTGGTGGAGATCTGCAAACAGCCGGAGATCGCGGCGGAGGTCACGATTACGGCCGCCGAAAAGCTTGGTGTGGATGCGGCAATCATCTTCGCCGATCTGCTGCTGCCTCTCGAGCCGATGGGTTTGCCCTTCGAGTTCCAGGCAGGCGAAGGGCCTGTTGTTCATCATCCCGTGCGGACTGCGGAGGATGTGAAGGCGCTCCGCACTGATCGGGCGTTGGATCTTGCTTATGTAGCGCGGGCAATCGAGAAAGTTGCGGCGCATTTTGGTAACCGGCTTGGTGTGATCGGATTCTGTGGTGCGCCGTACACGCTCGCCAGCTACATGATCGAAGGCGGCGGCTCGCGCAATTACGTTTTCACCAAGCAGATGATGTATGGCGACAGCTCGTCCTGGCGCAGCCTTCTGGACAAGCTGGTTTCTGTGCTGACCGAATATTGCCGTCTGCAGGTTCAGGCGGGTGCGGATGTCATTCAGATCTTCGATAGCTGGGTTGGATCGCTGAGCCTCTCCGATTATCAGGACTATGCATTCGAAGCATCGAAGCGCCTTGTACGCGCCGTGCAGGACATGGGTGTGCCTGTCATCTACTTCGGCGTTGAAACGGCGGGGTTGCTTGCGCAGATGGCTTCGACTGGCGCGGACGTGATCGGGCTTGATTGGCGGCAACCGCTTGATGTGGGCTGGCGCGAAGTGGGCCATGCGCATGCGGTGCAGGGCAATCTCGATCCCATCACGTTATTTGCACCGACTGAAGTGCTGGAACTGCGGGTTAGGGAGATTTTGCGGGCTGCAGCGGGCCGTTCTGGGCACATCTTCAATCTTGGTCATGGCATTGTTCCCAACACGCCCGTTGAGAATGTGCAAGCCGTTGTTCGCATGGTTCGCGAGTTCCGGCTGGAGAACCAGAATGACTAAGCAGGCAGTTCTGCTTCTGGCTCATGGGACGCCGGAAACTGTCGACGATATTCCCGAATATCTGCGCAACGTGGTGAGCGGGCGTCCGCTTCCGGAGGACGTGATCGAAGAGATCAAGCATCGCTATTCGCTGATTGGCAGGAGCCCGCTGACGGAGATCACTCTGGAACAGGGTCGATTAGTCGAGGCCGAGCTGGCGATGGAAGGCGTGGATGCGCAGGTCTACGTGGGCATGCGCAACTGGAAGCCTTACATTCCGGATGTGGTCCGCAAGATGCGCGCGGATGGAGTGGAAGAGGCCGCGGTCGTTTGCATGGCGCCGCAGAATTCGCGAACGAGCGTCGGGCTGTACAGGCGCGCAGTGCAAGCCGAGTCGGGGCCGCTGAAGATCGACTTCACGGAAGGCTGGGCGGATGATCCATTATTGGCCGACGCGTTTGCGGAACGTTTGCGCGCCGCCGAGCAGAAGCTTGGTTTAGAGGTCGCGCCCGTTCCAGTACTGTTCACGGCCCACAGTGTTCCGTCCAGGACAGTGCAGGCGCCTGCCACGAACGAAGACCAGCCTCGACACTGGCCTGGCGAAGGCGTTGACCCCTACGCCCAGGAGGCAAAACACACAGCGGAACTGGTCGCCGCGCGAGTCCCGGAGATTCCGAAGTGGTGGTTCGCCTTTCAAAGCCAGGGAGCGAGCGGTGGTCCATGGATCGGACCGACTGTCGAAGAGACTCTTACGGCGATCGCATCGGAGGGCGTGAAGACTTTGCTGCTGCAACCGATCGGTTTCCTCTGCGATCACGTTGAGATCCTGTACGACATTGACATCGCCTTCAAGGAGTTTGCGAAGGAGCTCGGGATCCGGCTGGAGAGGCCGGAGTCGCTGAATGCGTCGCTCACTTTGGCACGCTCCGTCGCGGGACTTGCGATTCGTGGGCTTCGTCGGTTAAAAGAGAGTGAATCTGCAACTCGCCTGAGTTAAATTGCGGCTGGCCCCTGCCGGCCTGGGGGGTCCGATTCCGGGCCTCTCCAGCGAGTCATTGGTGAAGGTTGCTCTCGATGTCCGCTGGTGAATTTCCTAAAGAACGCCGTATTTCTCCGAAGCCCCTCTGTCCCGACTGCGAAACGTACCGCATGCGCCGCCTGCCACGGGCCGGATTCTGGCAGCAGAATTTCTGGCCTTTGTTCGGTATGTATCCGTGGGAGTGTCCCACTTGTCGTAAGGTCCGTCTGATTCGGTATCGCGGGCCTGGGCGTACCCGCAGCTCAATCGCCGGAGAGCCAAACAAGTAAGGGAGGTCGACGTGTGCGTTATGCGGTCGGGATAGGGCCGGTTGATTGCAGGATACCCCTCCCCGTCAGCCCCGGTTCGCTCCCGCAGTTTTACATCTGTCTCATAAAGATCGACTGCTATTTGTGCATCATGGCATTGCCGGTATGCCGGTGTCTACTTTGAATCAAACTGATGAAATGAATAGGGTTCGATGAGTGGTTCGACCTCCGGTACTGACGGGCCGACACAGTACGGCGGGCAAATGCCGTCTTGTCTCCGTTCAGGTGTAGAAAAACGCGTCGAACTGTCGCACATTGACATCAACTATACGGAGGCACTAGCCTTAGGGCAGTTAGTAATGATCAAGTTCTCCACATTCCGCATGGCTTGCTGTTGTCGGTGTCACAGCCTGCGGGTCTGTGTCTGAGAGAGCGCGATCAACTTTAAGTTTTCCGTTCCCCTGACCCACCCGCAGCGACCTGCGAGTGGGTTTTTGATTTTTGCGCACGTTAAGAAAACAAGGTAAGGACCTCCAGGAGGAAGAATGTCTCTTCGCATTAACGACGTTGCCCCAGACTTTACCGCCGAAACGACCCAGGGCCCGATCCACTTTCATGAATGGATTGGTGACGGGTGGGCGGTGTTCTTTTCCCATCCCAAGGATTTCACCCCGGTGTGTACTACCGAACTGGGTGCAGTTGCCGCACTGGAAAAGCAGTTTGCGCAGCGGGGAGCAAAGGTGATCGGCCTGAGCGTCGACCCGGTTTCGAGCCATAGTAAATGGGCATCGGACATCAAGGATGTAGGCGGATACGACGTGAATTATCCGATCATTGGCGATCCCGAACTCAAGGTGTCGAAGCTTTATGACATGCTGCCGGCTGACGCTGGAGACACCTGCGAAGGTCGTACGCCTGCGGTGAATGCCCCGGTACGCACCGTGTTTGTAATCGGGCCGGACAAAAAGATCAAACTCACGTTGTCGTATCCAATGTCGACGGGCCGCAATTTTGACGAGATCGTGCGTGTGCTCGATTCCTGCCAATTGACAACGAAGCACCCGGTCTCGACGCCAGCAAACTGGAAGCAGGGCGAGGACGTGATCATCGCGGGCTCGGTCTCGAACGAGCAGGCGGCGACACAGTTCCCGGGGTTCAAGACGGTGAAGCCGTATCTGCGGACTGCGGCACAACCGAAGTGAACCAGGGACCAGGTAAGGCAGACCTCATCGGAGAAGAGTAGTGGCGCATAGGGCATACATTCCGAAACCGAACTGGCACGACGAGTCGAACGCGACGCGACCGGAGCGGTATGGGTCGGAACTGATCGACCGGATCGGCAATACTCCGCTGATCCGGCTTGACCGTATCGCGCGTCGCTATTCTGGCGTAACCCTTTTGGCGAAAGCTGAGTGGGTAAATCCCGGTGGAAGCATTAAGGATCGAGCTGCGGTTTCGATGGTCAGACATGCGTTGATGGCGGGCAGGCTCGGGAGCGGTAAGATCCTGCTGGATGCGACGAGCGGCAACACGGGTATTGCGTTTGCGATGCTTGGGGCGTCATTCGGATTTCCGGTACGCCTTGTGATGCCCAGCAACGTGTCACCTGAGCGCAAGCGGATTCTGAAGGCTTACGGCGCCGAAGTGGAGTGGACCGATCCTGACCAGAGCTCGGACGGCGCGATCCGCCGGGCCCGGGAGATTGCGGCAAATGAGCCTGAAAAATATTGCTACATGGACCAGTATTCGAATCCGGCAAATTGGCGCGCTCACTACGAGACCACGGGACCGGAGATCTGGAAACAGACTGGCGGGACTATAACCCACTTCGTAGCCGGGCTGGGCACGAGCGGCACGTTCATGGGGACGGTACGGCGCCTGAAGGAATTGAAGCCTGAGGTCCAGGCCATCAGCATGCAGCCAGATTCGCCGTTTCACGGCCTCGAAGGCCTGAAACACATGGCTACGGCCATTGTTCCGGCCATCTACGACCCGAAGCTTGCCGACCGGAATATCGACGTAGAGACAGAAGCTGCATACGCCATGGCCAAACGGTTGGCCCGCGAAGAGGGTGTGCTGGTGGGCGTTTCGGCGGCGGGCGCAGTGGCTGCGTGCGAGCAGATCGCGACAGAAGAGTTCGCCGCGGGACGAGAAGCGACGATCGTAACGGTGCTGCCGGATTCCGCTGACAAGTACCTGAGCGAACGATTCTGGGAGGAGAATTGAGCACTCTCTTCCTGACAAAAGACCTGTATGAAGCAATTCGCGCTCATGGCGAAGAGACCTATCCGCACGAATGCTGTGGGGCTCTGCTGGGCAGACCCGGAGCGCAGGGATGGGTTGTAACCGACTCGGTCAGGGCGGGGAATACGCGCACGGATTCGGCGCACAACCGGTACCAGATTGCACCCATCGAGCTCGTGCGCATCCAGCGCAGCGGCCGAGAGAAGGGACTGGAGATTGCCGGATTTTATCACTCGCATCCAGATCATCCAGCGCAGTGGTCGCCGACCGATTTCGCCGAGGCGCACTGGCTGGGATGTTCGTACGTGATCACATCGGTCGCGAAAGGAAAGGCGGCCACTACGAATTCATTTCTGCTGGCGGGTTCAACCGAAGAAGATAAGCGGTTTGAGCAGGAATCGATCCAGGTCGACGAAGTGCCTGGAGACATTCACGAGCAAGCATTGCAGGAAACTACTTCTACCAAGGAACAAAGGTAAATGACGATCTATATCCCCACGCCGCTGCGCACGTATGCAGGAGGTCAGGATGCCATTGAAATTGGCGGAGCGACAGTCTCTGAGGCTCTGAATTCACTG